>CAYFVN010000167.1:0-3225 GCA_964346575.1 uncultured Candidatus Bathyarchaeia archaeon | reverse complement strand
GTAATGAAGGAGCGAAAGAAAAATATATATGATATTTAGAATGGAGGAGGGAACATCCCCGGAGAGGACGCCGTATTATACGCTCTACATGAATAAAACCCTCTTTGATGGTGATAAATATGATCGTGAAAATGAAGGTTAGGCAGGTTATCAGCCTCGGCCAAAACATGGTACGTCTGGTCCTGGCTCGGCATGGATTGAGAGGCAGGGTTGAGCCCATACCAAAAACTCAGGAGGAGAGGATGGCGCAGGACCTTGCCAAACAGGCGCAAAGGGTTTTCGGCGGCATATTTCCAGGGGGCATCGTCATTGGAGGTCCAGGAGTTCCAGGCATGCACGGGCGAGGAGATCTAACGGTAGATATGCAGATTACAGAAGACGAGTATGTCCAGATGGGTAGACCTGGAATAAATGAGATGGTTCAATTAGAGATCAGTACAGTAAGCGAGGAACCTAGGACGAGTGATGTATGAAAATGAGAGAGAAGTCACTTCAACCCAACGTCGATTATTCCGAAGTAGGAGATACTTATGGGACGAAGGAGTTTTAGTCGTAGACGCACTCGGAGAGGCGGTGGAGCAAGCTCTTCGAGGAAGACGTTGGAATGCCCTCGCTGTCATGCACATATTCCTCTCAACGAATATAAAGTTCACATCGGTAACTGTCGAGAAAAGCCATCAGACAGTAATGACTAGCATACATTAAATCACTTTCAAATATCTTCTTCTCCATTCATCTCCTTCCGCTCGTAGATCTCCTCATCGAATAACGAGACGAGCTTGTTCACCTGCTTTTTTTAAGATGCAACCAATTCATAGGTGAGAATATATTCAATTGATTCATGCCTTGGGATATAGCGCGCGACTTAGGCTTATACGAAAGATGATACATTAGTAAATGAATATGATGGAGATATACTGTATCTGAATAATTAAGGAGGGAAGTAGAGGGTCAGATACGCCTTAAAAACATGTTTAGCAGCCTCTCTTTTCTTCCCCTCAGACCTTAACGTGAGGGCGGTATCGAGTTCAGCCTCAGCCTCCTTTACTTTCCCTCCCTTTGATATCTTGATCAGTTGTTCGGATAGCATTACCAACTCGTCGAAGGGATCACAATTTAGATACTCTAAATTGGCGTAGTGTGCCAGGACTTCTGGCCATCGATCATCTCTCGTGTCTCCGGGGAACCTGGTTTCTTTCTTTGACAGTTCAGCTAGTTCGGCTCCACTTGACTTCAGTTTTTCAATAGCATCTTCTAGAATGAATCTTGAGACTGGCGTTGGTTCTATACCTCTCATTTGTCTATGATAAAAGAAGTGATATATCGTTTGGATGCCGGAGAGTAGTCCCTTTCCTGTTACTCCAGCAATGGCTATGCCCAGCGCCGGTTTGCCGTTCGCGTTGGATATTCTAACGGTATCCATGAAATCCTTGGTCAATCCATTTATGTCTCCCCAGTAGACTGGGGCACCCAGGATTATAGCTTCCGCTTCTTCGCATAACCTGCTCAGTTCTTCTGGACAATAATTGAAGGCTTCATTCGACCCACCTGAGCCTGTAAAGGATTTTATATCATAGTCTATAAGGTATATTTTCTTTATTTTTACACCTCTAGATTCAGCCCCATCTAAGGCCGAATCGATCAACCTATTAGTCTTACCATTCTTCCTAGGGCTCCCCACAATTCCTAGAATGGTCATAATTACATCATATAATCTGAGATAAATTCCACCTTAAAATATTAACGAAGCCCTTAAAATAAGGAAAAATACGGAAAATACGTGGAAGTTATTATACCAAGTCTGCCTGAACCATGCCTTGGTCGTAGTACTCCTTGGGGGAATAGTACTCATAACTTAACCACTATTTCAAATTTCCCTACTAGTGACTAGGCCGTTGAAGACGGTGTCTGCTTGTCTTCACTCGGTTCCTCTTTTAAGTTTAGAGTGGCTTTCACAGTTCTATCGCCTAAGTATTTGACGTTGAACCCCATCTTCCTTAACAGGTCGATCGCCTTTCTGTTATCCGGTAACATTACTCCATAGACAGTTTCAAGGCGTTTATCTTTACAGATTTCAACCATATAGTCAACCATCTTAGATCCCAAGCCTAGTCCTTGCCAGGGATCTGCTACGATGAAGGCTATCTCACCGGATCTCCCATCAGGTTCGATGATAAGTCCGACGACGCCCAGAATTTTTCGCTTTCCCCCTTCGGTAAGCTCCGCTACGATGCCTAGTTCTCTATCGTAGTCGACGTTGCAGTATCGAACCCTTACCTCATGCGGTGTATCTTTTATGATTTCGAAGAATCTATTTCTTATGGATTCTTCTGAAAAGTTTCGGAACATCTCAAGCCATAGAGGTTCATCTTCAGGCTTTATAGGTCGTAGGAGGACCTGCCTGCCGTCACGGAGTCTCCATAAGGTTTCATATCTTTTAGGGTACGGGCTGATAGCCAAATGTTCATGAGGTTTGAATTTTTCGAATACACGGTCCCTGTCAATTACAATCCGTGCGTCGAGAGCTAGAGCCTCTTGTTCATCTATGAATAATGGATTTATGTCCACCTCCCTCACTTGTGGAAAATCGACGATCATATGAGAGAACCGCACAATCATCTCTTCCAGAAGCGTTAGATTCGCCGGTGGGGCATTCCTATAACCTTTCAGAATCCGGTAGACCTTCGTTTCCTCCATTATTCTCTTGGCTAAAGTCCGATTTAACGGTGGAAGCCCCACAGCCACATCCTTGAAGAGTTCAACACCGATGCCGCCCATTCCAAATAAGATTACCGGACCGAAGAGCGGATCGGTCTTAGCTCCGAGGATGACTTCATGGCCACGCCGTTTTATCATGGATTGAACTGTAACGCCATGAATCTCCGCATTCGGGTTATGCGCCTTTGCTTTTTCCGTAATGTCATCAAATGCCTTCCTGAGTTCGGTCTCCGAATTTATATCGAGTATGACTCCACCAGCATCGGTTTTATGAACGATCTGCGGCGAAAGGATCTTCAGAACCACTGGATAACCTATATGCGATGCCGAGACCACAGCCTCACCCACCGTTTTCGCCACCAAAGTTTTAACGACTGGAATGCCATAGTATTCTAGAAGCTGTTTTGCTTCTATCTCATTCAATATTTCACGGTCTCCCTTTGTAACGTTTCTCATTATAACTTGGACGGTGTGCTTTGATGGGACACTGTCTACGGGCAATTCTTC
>CAYFVN010000166.1:0-2637 GCA_964346575.1 uncultured Candidatus Bathyarchaeia archaeon | reverse complement strand
TATCAAAACCCCCAATTCGTAGAGAGGGTCATTCGAGAGCTCACCGATTTTAACATTGAGATAATAAGGCAGATAGCTGAAGCGGGGGCGGACTTCATAATCAGCGGGGGAGACTACTGCGAAGAGAGAGGTCCGATGGTCCCCTTAAAATTCTTCGATAAGGTCGTATTTCCGAACTTGAGGAGGCAGGTGGAGGCTGCGCACAGGGTTGGAGTTAAACTGATTAAGCATACAGACGGAAACGTAAATCTACTCTTGGAGGGCTTAGCGGATATCGTCGACGGCCTACATTCGCTCGACCCCACAGCCGGTGTAGACATAGGCGAAGTAAAGGCTAGATACGGAGATAAGCTCGTCTTGATCGGGAACGTAGCCGTGGATAGCCTGGCCCAGAAGAGCACCGACCAAGTAGCGAATGAGACCAAAGAATGTATCAAGAGTGCCTCCCCTGGCGGGGGACACATACTGTCATCGAGCAATTCGTGGGCTAGCGGAGCGAAAATGGAGAACTGTTTGGCCATGATCGAAACTGGAAGGAGACACGGAACCTACCCGATAAAACTCTAAAGATTAATATCGTGCGCTACTCAAGTTCGGGCCCCTCCAGAAGGGATTTAACCGTCTTCAGGAACTTTGCAGCCGGAACTCCATCGACTACCCTATGATCGAACGATAAGCTTAGAGTGGACGTCAGGCGGGCCTCCAGCCTACCTTCATAAACCATCGCCTTCTCAGAGAGCCTTCCAACTCCCAATATGGCACACTCCGGAGGATTTATCAGGGGAGTGAAGGAGTCGACATCGAACATACCAAGGTTCGTCACGGTAAAAGTGCCGTTAGACATCTCTTTTTTTGTGAGTGCGTTTCTTCTTGCCTTATCCACCAGCTCCACCACCTCGCTCGATATCTCTCTTAACGCCTTCTTATCGGCTCCATGGACCACTGGAACCACCAACCCCAGATCAGTCGCAACCGCGACTCCGACATTGATATCCTCGTAGATCCTTATCTCGTCACCCTCAACGCTTGAGTTTATCATAGGGTGCCGTGACAAAGCCTTGGCAGCCGCCTTGACGATCATATCCGTATATGAAATTTCGAGTCCTTCGAAGTTCTTCAATCGTTCCCGAAACCTCTTCAATTCAGTGAAGTCTACATCCATGAAAATAGTTATCTTGGGATGGGTTCTCGCGCTCAAGCTCATCCTCTCGGCTATGATCCTCCTAAACCCCGTTAGCGGTATGACCTCTTTCACCCTTCTCTCAATCGTTAATGGTACAACTCTCCTCTCCATGAAACTCTTTATATCCTTCTCAGTAACTCTTCCCCCTGGACCCGTACCCTTGATGAGAGTCAGATCGATCCCATGCTCCTTCGCAATCTTCTTGGCAAGGGGAGACGCCTTAACGACGCCCTTCACAGCCTTTGGCTCGGGCGCCTCCAAGGCTTTTATAGGCTTAACATCCTCCTTTGAAGCCTTCTTTTCGACATCTACCTCTGGAACCTTCTCTTCAGGCGAGCCTACCGCGGCTATTACCCTTCCAACTGGGACGTCGGTTTGCTCTTCGTAGTATAGTTTCTTGACGACTCCAGAGGAGGTTGCCTCCAGGTCTATCGTCGACTTCTCCTCCATTATCTGTACCAGGGGCTCCCCCTTCTCCACCGTGTCCCCCTCCTTTTTGTACCACTTCAGAATGGTTCCCTCCTCCATGGTCAAGCTCGATTTAGGCATCTTGACTAATGTCACCAACTCTAATCCACCTATCCTCCAACCGCCTCTTTCACGGCTTTAATAATCGAATCCTCATCCGGTATCACGAAGTTCTCAAGGGGTGGACTGAACGGGATCGGGGTGTCGTGCTCGGCCACTCTAATTATTGGAGCATCCAGATAGTCGAAGGCCTCCTCCACGATCACCGCCGAGATCTCCGCGGTCATACCGGCGGTTTTACAGTCGTCGCTAACCGCTACGGCTCTATGCGTCTTCATAACAGACTCGACTACGGTCTTCTTATCCATCGGGTTTAAAGTTCTCAGATCCACAACTTCTACGTCTATCCCATCCTCAGCCAGCTTCTCCGCGGCCTTCAGTGATTTCTGTACCATCCACATCGTGGCGACGACTGTGACGTCGCTTCCCTCTCTTTTTACCTCAGCCTCACCTATGGGTACCAGGTACTCATCTTCGGGTACTGGACCCTTAATTCTGTAGAGCTGTTTATGCTCGCAGAATATTACAGGGTTGTCGTCCCTTATCGCCGACTTCAGCATCCCCTTCGCATCGTATGGGGTCGAGGGAGCGGCCACCTTAAGCCCTGGGACGTGCACGAACCACGCCTCATAGGATTGTGAGTGATGTTCAGCTATGTTCACCCCCCCTCCGAATGGAGTTCTCAAGACCATCGGACACTTCGCCTGCCCACCGAACATATAATGGATCTTCGCGGCTTGGTTGCAGATCTGATCCATCGCCAGGGCCGTGAGATCGCCGAACATGATCTCCGCGACCGGCTTCATCCCGGTTATGGCGGCTCCAATCGAGGAGCCCACTATCGCAGACTCGGATATTGGTGTATCCCTAACCCTCTCGGCTCCGAACTCGTCTATTAGACCCTGGGTTACTTTGAAGGCTCCTCC
>CAYFVN010000165.1:0-4082 GCA_964346575.1 uncultured Candidatus Bathyarchaeia archaeon | reverse complement strand
GGGATCTTGAACTCACAAGGAACATCTGTTTGACATAGTCCGCAACCATAAATTTCGAAGCCAAAATGAGATTTCACATAGTCACTTGTAATTTTAAGGTATTTCTCACATTTGACTTTATCAAGTCCCTCCTTGGTAACTGCTTCTGTAGGGCAGCGTTTAATACACTTTCCACAAATTCCATTTGAGAAGGAAAGGCAGTAGGCTTGATGGTCGTTGTACGGCCTGTTTGTTGGTGGAATTTTGATGTGAGCGATAACTGATCCACAACGTATAGCCTTGCCTACCGGAGTTATTAACCCGTCACAGAGACCGAAGGTCCCCAGGCCGGATGCAAAAACCGCATGCCGTTCCGACCAAGTAGACGAAAGACCATAACGCACGGATACCTTAAACTCAAATAGAGGAGAGAGTGAAGGAGCAAGCGCTTCATGCCCAGATTCTTGTAGAGCTACTACCACATGCTCTCGAAGTTTATCGTTGAATTCTTCACCATACGCGCGTGCCCTAGCCCATCTTTCCGAGGGATAAAGGGTTTGTATCCTGTTATCGAATTTTGTATCGTTGATATGCGGTAAAACCCAGCTAATTACGGTTAGCTGATCCGGCTTAACTATCAATCCCGGAAAAGTCTTCTCGAAAATTTCTAACGGTGTCCAGTAAAAAACACCAATATCTTTTTTATAGAATTGATAGAGGGGATCGTCGCCGCTTGAAAATCCTACGAGCGGATTCGCCCAAGCCTTATCATTACTTTCATTCTTCAACGAGTTCAATGGTGAAATGTTGACGAAATCTTTTATAATACCTTCCAACCAAGTTGACGGATCCTTTTTTCTACCGGTCAATTTTAATGAGACACCCTCTCTCTCGTTTTTGTCGTTATTGTGGAGTTTATATATACTGAGGATCTTCAGATACAGCCTTTCACGCCCGGATAAATCCAGTTGAAAGTCCACAGCCTACACCTGAAGCACAGTACATTAAATCCACTCCAAGTTTAAACACTTGTGGAAACTATCTTGCATAGGTTGAATTTCAGAATAAAAGTCCTTCAGAAAAGAGTAGAGACATAGCCTGAGATGGTTCAGACCCTCCTTACGGCACCTTTACTTGTGGAGTCAACCAATTCCCTGTAAAGTTTGAGATAGCCGCTGGAAATTTTTAATGGAGGGGGAAGCCATCTGTCTCGCCGTTCTTCCAATTCTTCATCGGATAGATCAACGGACAGAAGACGTTTGTTTATGTCGATGTTGATTACGTCGCCATTTTCAATCAAAGCGATGGGCCCCCCAGCTGCGGCTTCGGGAGAAATGTGGCCGATACATGGCCCCCTTGTAGAGCCTGAAAATCTTCCATCTGTGATGAGGGCAACCTCCTCACCCAATCCCATCCCCATAAGCGTGGATGTAATCTGATGCATCTCACGCATACCGGGCCCTCCCTTTGGCCCTTCATATCGGATAACTACGACCGAACTTTCTTCAAACCGTTTTAGAGTTAGCGACTGAATAGCTTCCTCAAGAGATTCGAAGACAACCGCCGAGCCTCTGAAGGTCAGCATCTTTTCCGATACAGCGCTTCGTCTTACCACAGCGCCTTGTGGAGCCAAGTTTCCTTTCAGAACAACGATGCTTCCAGTCTTGTTGACCGGATCGGACAAGGTCCTAACAACCTGTCTATCCACATTGATTTTCTTCTTTACATTCTCCATCAACCTTTTCCCAGTAACGGTTAACGCATCTTGGTCCAATAATGGACCCAACTCTCTCATAACGCCGGGTATTCCACCAGCTCTATCAAAATCCCTCATGGTGTAGGGGCCTGAAGGTTTCAGTGCGACGATTTGAGGGATCTTCGCGCTCATCTCATCGAATAACTCCAAGTTTATTTCCAGACTCAGCTCGTTCGCGATTGCTGGAAGGTGGAGCGTGGAGTTTAGAGATCCACCTATCGCCATATCGACCATTACCGCGTTTTTAAACGCCGCGTGCGTCATTATTTTGGATGAAGTAATCTCTTCTCTTAGCAGTCTCATTATCATCTCGCCACTCTCCTTCGCCATCCACGTTTTACGGGAACTCAGGGCATGTGTAGTGGCGCAGCCGGGAAGACTCATACCTAAAGCCTCGCATAAACACGCCATCGTATTAGCGGTTCCAAGCATTGAACAGGTTCCGGCCCCTGGACAAGCGGATGTCTCCATGAATGCCAATTCATCGTCAGTGATCTCTCCACTCTCAGCCTCTCCAATTGCTTCCCTCATATCAGTCAGCGTCAAGGTTCTCTGAAGATATTTGCCTGGAAACATGGGACCTGAAGTCACCATTATCGATGGAATATCGAGTCGTGCAGCTGCCATAAGCTGTCCGGGAACTACTTTATCACAGCCCCCGATCAAAACCATTCCATCAAAAAGATGAGTTTGAACCATCAATTCAATTGAATCAGCTATGACTTCTCTGCTTGGAAGTACATATCTCATACCGATATGGCCCTGCGCTAAGCCATCACAAACCGCGATTGTGTTAAACTCAAATGGTGTACCTCCCGCATAGCGTATACCTTCTTTCACGGCATTGCCTATTGTCTTCAAATGAATGTGCCCCGGAACTATTTCATTCCAAGCATTTACAACCGCTATAAAAGGCCTATCTATCTCCCCCCGAGTTAAGCCAAGAGCGTATAGAAGAGATCTATGAGCCGCCCTCTGCCTTCCTTCAGTAATTTCCCTACTTCTAAGTTCCCGAGGTGTAAGCATCTTTTACAACCCTACTGAGCATATTTCCAGAAGAAGACATTAATTAAAGGTGTTTCTCTTACAGGTAGCAACCCGATTTAGGTGGAGGACCGATGGGTGAAGGATGTTTATTGGGAATAGACATAGGTACGATGGGCGTTAAAGCGGGGATATTCAGCGAGGATGCTCAACTCCAATCGAGAAGATATCTTGAGTATCAGGTAAGCATGCCTAGGCCAGGTTGGTTTGAGCAGGATCCACACATTTGGTGGAATGCGACGGTAAATTGTATAAAGGAGGTTTTTGAGGGGTCCAGTGTATCTCCCCGCCAGATCCGTTGCGTCGGATTGAGCGGACACGTCAATAGTCCGATTTTGCTGAATGGGGATGGGGAGCCCGTTAGACCTGCAATACTATACATGGATAGTAGAGCCACAACGCAGGCGATGAAGCTACACGATAAATTTGGAGAAGCAACAGTATACAATATAACTGGAGTTAAGATCGATGCTTTCTACTCTTTCTGTAAGGTGTTATGGATTAAAGATAATGAGCCTGATAATCTGCGGGCTGCAAAGTATATCCTACAACCGAAAGATTATGTTGGATTCAAATTAACAGGAAGATTTTTCACGGATAAGACGTTGGCCTCTATAGCTGGATTTCTGGACATGCAAAGAGGGGATTACACAACCTCACTTCTCGAAGAACTCGAGATACCTATAGACAAGCTTCCGGACTTATTATCTCCAGCTGAGATAGCCGGTGAGATAAAGAAGGACGTGGCGTATATAACCGGCTTAGTCGAAGGAACACCAGTCGTTGCAGGGTGCGGGGATGTCATCGCCAACGCTGTGGGCTCTGGAACGGTCGATCATGGATCATGTTACAACAAAGTGGCTACAGCCTCAGATCTAGTGGTATCTACGGATAGACCTATACTCGATAAAAAGTTTAGATTCGTATCTTATCTCCACGCCTTTCCCGACAAATGGCTCCTAATAGGAGGAGATAATGGAGGAGGAATATGCTATCGCTGGTTTAGAGATAAGTTCATAAACCCTGAAGGAGGATCAGTAGAGGGACTCTACGCAAAGATGGATTCCGAAGCGTCTAGTTCCGAACCTGGATCGAGGGGACTCGTGTTCCTTCCGTATATAGCGGGAGTAAGGAGCCCAATATGGGATGCCGACGCCAAAGGAGTTTTCTTCGGCCTTGATTTAAGCCATGAAAGGAGACATTTCATCAGGGGTATTATGGAGGGAGTGGCCTATGGAGTACGGCATAGGATCGAGATAGTCGAGAGAGAACTTGGAACTACAATCCATCGAGTTACATTAAC
>CAYFVN010000164.1:0-5431 GCA_964346575.1 uncultured Candidatus Bathyarchaeia archaeon | reverse complement strand
AGGCTTTTCATCCTTAAAGGCCTCTTTATACTCAAGAACTTCAAACAAGTTTAAATTATAGGATGCAAATATGCCCCCGTAAGGCTGGATTAGGAGTGTAGGGGGTTTACTCATATATTGAGAAGGCTCGGCAAAGCGATCCATCTCTCAAAGAATGGTAAACTCATACTGAAGCTCGAGCCAGACTCTGAGACGCCCACAATAGGGGAGAGGACCTTCGACTCAAACTTAAGCCCAGTAGGCGCGGTGGAGGACATCTTCGGCCCAGTAGGGTCTCCCTATATAGCCATCAAACCAGAAATAAAAACGGTCGCAATTCTAATAGATAACACCCTCTATGCTATGAAGGTTAGGTCCATCAAATAAGATAAAATGGTGAAGAATTCTTGTCAGATGATGATACCGATAACAGCAGAGAATGGCACGAGTACAAGATAAGGCAATGTCCTGAATGTGGCAGTATAAAGCTTATGCGCGATTACGACGCCGCAGAGATAGTCTGCGTAGACTGCGGCTACGTGATCGCTGAAAAGCTAGCGGATCCAAGGCCTGAATGGAGAGCCTTCGACGATGAGCATAGGGAAAAGAGGACCCGCGTCGGGGCACCCCTAACCTACACTATCCACGACAAGGGATTATCGACGGCAATAGACTGGAGGGACCTGAGCTCTCCGAGCGGCGTAAACGCTTTAACCCAAAGAATCGAAGCATATAAACTCCGTAAATGGCAGAATAGAGTAAGAGTCTCAGACGCCACCGAAAGGAATCTAGCCGTCGCCCTATCGGAGCTCAGCAAACTAGCCTCAACATTGAACCTCCCCAAGAATATCCTAGAGACCTCCTCTGTAATCTATAGAAAGGCTATAAAGAGAAGGCTTGTAAGAGGGCGATCGATACAGAATGTAGCCGCAGCCGCAATATACATGAGCTGTAGGCAATGTGGCGTACCTAGAACCCTAGACGAGATAGCTGATGCCACAAACCTCAACAAAAAGGATATAGGACGAAGCTATAGATTCATGGTCAGAGAGCTAGGCACCTTCGTTCCACCCTCAATAAGTAACCAATACGCCGCTAGATTCTCGAATAAACTCGTAGTATCCGGAAAGGCAGAGGCAATAGCAATAAAAATCCTACAACTAGCCAAAGATTTAAAACTGACCAGCGGAAGAGGTCCCACAGGAATAGCCGCAGCCGCAACGTATATAGCTGCAGTTCTAACCAACGAGAGAAAGACCCAGAGGGACATTGCTGAAGTAGCGAATGTAACTGAGGTAACTATAAGAAACAGGTATAAAGAGTTGCTGGATAGACTACTTATAGACGTTGAACTATAAAAACCTCGAACATGTTACTATCAACCATCGCGCGCGGATAAGAGATTTTGAATCCTTTCGGAACCCCCTACTATTGACGCTTCTATGGACTTACTCAAGTTGAATTTGTTTATATAAGCTCTATCTACATCGACGCGAGAGAGAGCGCTTAGCCTCACTTTAATTAACTATTAACCTTGGGTTTAGCTCCTACAAGCCTCTCTTAATCATCTAACGGAAATCAAGCACAAGCCATGTCAACACATAATATGACGATAATCTATTTTTTAATTATATCTTAAATGATACATAGATGTATAGGCTTTGTCTACATACAACCAATAATATAAACCGATACTAGGTGTCGAGCATATGAATCGATTCTGGGGATTTATAAAAGACCCATTATACGGGTATATTCAGATAACTGATGCAGAGAGGAGAGTTATAGACACTCATCCAATGCAGAGGCTTAGAAGAGTGAAACAGCTATCGGGGTCAGAGTTCGTATATCCCGCAGCCAATCATACGCGCTTTGAGCATAGTCTAGGCACTATGTACCTGGCAGGCGTTATGGGGGAGAGCTTACCTGTAAAATTAATGGAAGATGAGATTCGAATGCTCAAATTTGCTGCGTTAATACATGATATAGGCCACGGCCCTTTCTCACATATCTTTGAATCCTTCCTCAATAGGTACCTAAACAAAAATCATGAAGATATGACTGTAAAAATTGTAGGGGAGACCGAGTTAGGGGATATTATTCAGGAGGAGGGTTACGATCCAGACAAGTTGAGCAGCCTAGCCATTGGAGAGCTGCACGATAAAGATAAGCCATACCTGGATCAGGTCATAGTGGGAGCCGTCGATGTAGATAAGATGGACTTCGTTTCAAGAGACTCTTACCACACGGGCGCCGGCTACGGATACACAGATATATTCCGACTCATATATACTATGGATGTGCATGAAGGACAGCTTGTAGTAAACACAACTGCAATCCCAACCCTTGAAACATTCCTAATCGCACGACTGGAATCTTTCAAAACTATATACTTCCATAAAGCTTCAAGGGCCGTTCAAATAATGTTAGTGAAGGCCCTAGAACTAGCTCAAGAGGAACTCCCCTGTTTAAACTTCACAAGTATAGAGGAATACCTTAAACTCGACGACTATACGCTATGGCGTGAACTGAAAAACTGTGAATATTCCAGATCTATCATAGAGGAACTTGAACAGAGAAAACTGCTTAAATGCACCTATGAGATAGTCCTCTACTCAAGAGAACGACTGGTAACAAGCATCTTCGCAAATGAAGCGGTTAGAAAGCAAGTTGAAGAAGAGATAGCTAAAAAGGCTTCAGTCGATGTAAGCAACGTGACGATAGATACCCCTTCTCTTCCTTCGGTACCGTACTCCCATGAAACGGCAGAACCGATGGATATCCCCATCTTATTCCAATCGCCCAATGGAAGCAGGGAGATTCGAAGGGTGACTGAGTTATCTCGAATAATAGACGTGTTAAGAGTCTATATGAACATAGTAAGAGTCTACACCAGAGAGGATTATAGAAATAAGGTTAAAAAAGCCGCAGAAGATGTGCTCGGTACTTTACCTTCGGAGACTAAAATAGCCTACTGACCAGTCATAGGCTTGGCAGAGACTTTAAAAGCTCAGCGACACATCTCATAGATTCATCCTCTTTCGCTTTAAGTCTTACAAAAGCCAGCGTGGGCTTCATAAAGTGAGTAGCCACCCTCTCGGCGATAACACGAGATAAAAGCTGATATCTACCTCCTACCAATACCGTTGACCGGCTAATACTTCTATTTAAACCTGGCAGTGCAAAAGCCATAGTGCCCAAACCCCTCTTGTAGTCGTAGAGAAATACCAATATAGCATTTTCTAAGCCAAGTATTTCAAACGATAGCACGATATCATCTTTACTTATTTTTTTTCGTAAGAGCTTCAAAGGATGATACCTAGCTATCTAATGTTCATCGCTATATAATAATTTCATTGGTAAAGTTAGTATTGTTCCTTCACAATCTACCCTTCCTTCTACTGTTGATGAAATGCGAAGTCAATCTCCCGGCATAATAGTAGTGTAAATCTCAACTATTGAACTTTTAAAGCTAATACGGATCTTAAGTACTCTGTCTTTACAAGACTCTATGGGGATACTCCTCCCTTCGGGTATGATAAACTGTTCTTCGTGAGAGGTCTATGCGATAAATATTCGAGCTTCACCCGAAGCCAGCGTAACAGATGCAGAACCATTTACTAAAAGAAAACGACCTTTAGATATTTTTAAAATATCTTGCGCAGCTTCCATCATGCTTGTCATTTATTTTTCACGTTAGGAAGTGCTGCAGATATAAGTATAGGAAATAGGACCGTAGCATCTCCTATAACCGTTGAAACTTCACCACTTTCACTTACCTTCCTCCAGCTCACCGATTCCTCCAGAGGCGCACCGCTTAGGCCTCCAAGCTCCGACCTGTCTGAAGTTATTTGGACAGCTAGGTCAACTCCTCCCCTTAGCATATTAGCGATCAATGCGTAGTGTTTAGGGACTCCCCCCCCTAAAATTATAAGACCTACTCTTTTAGCATTGAATGTCATATCTACAAGTTTTGTGAAATCTAGGAAGGGGTTTAAACGTAACCCTCTCAACTGGGAGTAGGTCCAAAGATTCATGCCAAGCATCGAATCGTATATCGCCGGGCAGAATATTGGAATCTTCTTTTCTGTACACGCCTTAGTTATTGATCCATCATCCTTTAATCTAAATCCTATCTCATGTAGAAGTTCATAAGTTGCCAGATTGTTACGTCTCTCCGAAGTTAAGCTTAACTCGTCGAGTAACGTATGAATATTCTTCTCTAAGGATTCGAAGGCCTTGCCTTCAATGAAAATGTCGTAAATCCGCCCAATATTCTTTTTTCTAAGAACATTATCGTCAACATCTTCTTTACCTACGATGTGTCTGAAGCCGAAAGCCTCGATTAAGTCATGAGTAACATTAGCTCCAGTAGATACAATGGCGTGAATGAATCCTTCGACCACAAGATCCTTAATAAGCTTCCTCGAACCTCCGGGGACCAGAGGACCCGCCATCGCAAGTATATTAGTAAACTCTTCGTCAGAGAACATATTCGAAATTATCGAAGTTGCCTTAGCGAACCTGCCGCTACCCAGTACACCTACCCTTGCAAACTCCGAGATTAACTCCTTTACTGTCATAAGCGGCCTTATTCTGACATTTTCAACAAGTTTCATAGCTGCTCTCGCCATAGCTCTCTTTATGAAAGCTATTTTCTACGTACTATCTTAACTTTACCTAGTATCCGCCAATACTCCACTTCTAAACCGGAGTCCAAAGGTCCTTTAAGCTCGTCATCCACTGGTATAGGCGCCTCAAAAGTCTCATATGTCTCCAAATCCATGAGCTGTACTGCATCTCGCATCACGGTTATAACTTGTCCCGTCCTCTTCTCAATTATTGGAACACTGACCTTCGAATCAACCGGACTTACTATATTACGCTTCTGGCCAGTAAAGATTCCTATACCGACTATCCTCGCTTTAGCCGCTCCGTGCTTTCCCGGTTTAGACCTCTCATACTCTACTATCCTACAAGGTTCATCGTCGATTATAATATGCCGACCTACTTTGAGGCTGCCTAAATCCATAGGTTTGCTCATCACACACACCACTAAAGATAAAAGGTGATTCACTAATCTATTTCACAGCAATATTTAAAAAAGTTGGCAAAAGGCCCTAATAAGAGGGGATGAGCGTAGAGTTGTTGTGGCTGGATACTTTTCTCTCCTACGGAACTTTTGGAATATTTTTAGGCGCTATAGCTATTAACTTAATACCTTTTTTATCCCCCTCTAATCTGGTACTCGCAGGATTATTTGTCTTAATGCTGCCCAGCTATCATCCTGTATTAATCGCCATCATGGTGGCTATAGGAGCCTCCGTTGCTAAACTAGTCCACTACGAATTCAGCTACTTCATGGGCATCATGCTTTCCCCTAAAGTTAAAGATAAGATAAATCCCCGTGGAATGAGACTTCTCAAAGAGTGGGGTTCATTAGGAGCTTTCA
>CAYFVN010000163.1:0-7198 GCA_964346575.1 uncultured Candidatus Bathyarchaeia archaeon | reverse complement strand
GTGTGCGGAAAGGAGATAAAAAGAGACTTGACCGTAAGCCGTAAAGATTGCATCGTAGTTCCGGGTATGGGATGTGTCTCGGAATATGACGGAAGGATAAGGGTGCGGAGAGGGGCCTCCGACTATGTGGCGGCGGGCCTCAGCTTTGGTTTGAAGGCGGAAAGGCTGTGGATCCTCAGCGACGTTCATGGAATAAAGACCGCTGACTCTTCTGTGATCCCCGACGCTGAGACCGTTCCGTATATGACGGTGGGAGAACTCCTAGATGCGGGTGCTCTCGGGGCTAAGAATACGAATACCACGTTCTTCCTCCCCTTGACTAGACACTGCCCTCCAGAAACCTACTTCGCCAAGTTCAACGACAGGGATGGGCCTAGAACCAGGATCTTGGAGAAGGAGGTTGAGGAGCCGGGTAAAGCCGTCAAACTTGTGGCAGGCAGGGAGGTCCTCCTATATACTTTCAGTGGGTACGACATCGAGGAGAGCGTGATGAACTTGGAGAGGCAACTGTCCAAAAGGTTCGATTTCATTCGAGGCAGTGGATTCAAGAGAGAAAGATACTTCGCCTTCTTCGATACCCATCAAAGCGCCAAGATAGATGATGCTTTGAGCTCACATGCGATGGACTTATCCTCCTCGAGGATGGCGTTAGTTGGGCTTGTCGGAGAAGGTATGCGGTCGACCAAGAAGGTTATAGAGCGTATGGGGAAGGCCTTAGGCGATATAAACATAGTTTACACTTTGGATATATCTAGGATCTCAGTTGGGGCTGTGGTGGAGAAGGACGACCTTAAACCGGCGGTTCAACGCCTATACTCAGACTTCATAGCTGTAAAATCCAGCCGTTAGACCTTTAGGGTGTGCTCCTCTTTTACGGTTCTGAGCGCCATGGCCGTCTCCGTGGCCGTTACGCCCTTCACGGAGCCTATCTTGTCTATGGCCGACGCAAGCTCCTCCGGCGAGCCCGTCCTGACCTTCAGGATCGCGTAGTAGGGCCCCGTCACATCGTATATCTCGTAGACCTCACCTATCCTCGAGAGCTCCTTCAAGGCATCGTTGTAGAGGCTCGGATCCGCCCTCAAGAGGACGAGCGCAACGGTGGCCTTCCCCACAGCCTTTGGGTCAAGGTCGGCCCTGAAAGCCCTCACCACGCCGCTCTTAACGAGCTTCTTAACCCTCACGAAGACGGTGGCCTCGCTCACACCCACCCTGCGAGCCATATCCTTAAACGAACGGCGAGCATCCTCCTGAAGCAGAGCCAGAATCTTACGATCAACATCATCCAGTGTATAGGTATCTCCCATTTTTCTCCTCGGCATCATTAATCAAACTTGATTTATACATGAATTCATTAAATATATTTTACTATTTAATTTTAATTAGCAAACCTTATTAAGTGTTTTTTAGACTCGATGTCATAAAAATGATGCTTGGAGGTATATGACGCTTGCCCGAAAAGGCCGTATTGGCGTACAGCGGAGGTCTGGACACCTCAGTAGCTGTCAGATGGCTACAAGAGAAGTACAACGTAGATGTCATCACCGTTACCGTCGACGTAGGTCAAGGCGATGATCCCAAGGTCTTGAAGCGTAAGGCCGAGGCCTCAGGAGCGGCGTCCCACCACCATTTGGATGCGCGCGAGGAGTTCATAACCGGTTATGTATTCAGAGCCTTGAAGGCCAACGCCTTATACGAGGGAAAGTACCCGCTATCCACAGCACTCTCTAGGCCATTAATAGCACATAAACTTGTGGGGGTGGCCGAGCGTGAGGACGCGTCCATAGTTGCCCATGGATGCAGCGGCAAGGGTAACGACCAAGTAAGATTCGACGTAACCCTGAAGGCCCTAGCTCCAAGCTTGAAGATAGCGGCTCCCATCAGGGAGTGGGGATTGACCAGACCCCAAGAGATCGAGTACGCCAAACACCACGGAATTCCCGTACCCGTAGACCTTGATAAACCCTACAGCGTAGACCAGAACCTTTGGGGCCGCTCGATAGAGTGTGGAGAACTCGAAGACCCGTACGTGGAACCCCCCGAAGACGCGTTCGAATGGACCGTTGCAGCCGATAAGGCTCGCAATAAACCGGTTATACTGGAGATATCTTTCGAGGCTGGAGTCCCAGTCGCCGTAGATGGTAGGGACATGAAGCCCGTTGAGCTCGTGGATTGGCTCAACGGAGAGGCCGGCAGCCACGGAGTAGGCAGAATAGACCACATAGAGGACAGGATCGTAGGGATAAAGTCGAGGGAGGTCTACGAATGCCCAGCGGCCACGGTCCTGATTGAAGCGCACAGAGATCTGGAGAAAGCCGTTCTGACCAGACACGAGCTCAAGTTCAAAGCGTTTGTAGAGAGCGAGTGGTCTTTCCTCGCCTACACGGGACTCTGGGTGGATCCGCTCAGAGAGGCTCTAGACTCCTTCATCGAATCGTCGCAGCCAAGAGTCGAAGGGAAGGTCAAACTCAAAATGTATAAAGGTGGACTCAGGATCCTAGGGCGAACCTCGAGTAAATCGCTCTATGACGCTAACTTGGCCTCCTACGGCTTCGGAAGCACCTTCGATCAGAGATGGTCTGAAGGATTCATAGAGTTGTGGAGCATGCCCTCTGTCGTAGCTAGGAGGCTGAAGGGCAGGAGTTGACCACGACAGCCTCCAAAGCGGCGATTCGAGGAGAGTTCCCCACGGAGACGAGACTGATACCTGTCCGAGTGAGCCTTACTAAGCCGAAGGCCGATTTGGCCGAAGCCATCGGGCAAGCCCTAAAATCGGGCGGGCTTGAATTGGCCGATGGAGATATACTCGCTGTGGCGAGTAAACTCGTCTCAATGGCCGAAGGAAGGCTGGTGAATCTCGGCAATGTAATTCCCAGTAGAGAAGCAGCTGAGATGTCCGAACGCTACAGGATGGATCCTAGGCTCGTGGAGGTGATCATCGGGGAGGCGGATCACGTCCTCGGAGGCCTCCCGGGCGTACTGTTAACCTTGAAGGACGGCGTACTAGCCGCAAACGCTGGAGTCGACGCCTCGAATACACCTATGGGCTACGTATCGCTATGGCCCTCGGATCCTCAAAGGTCAGCCGACGAGCTTAGGGAAGCCCTCACAGATAACGTCAGACCCGCCGTCCTAATAGTCGACAGCCGCGTAACACCCTTAAGGTTGGGTACAACGGGCCTGGCCTTAGCGGTCTCGGGATTTGAACCTACGATGGACCTTAGAGGCCTTCCCGACCTATACGGAAAAACGTTATCCTACACTTGGCATTCTATAGCGGACGACCTCGCCTCGGCAGCCCACTTTCTAATGGGAGAAGCAGACGAAGGCATCCCAGCAGTCATAGTAAGAGGTTCGAGAGTACCGTTTGAGGATGGGGGAAGACAAGCCCCCCTGAAGATGCCGCCCGATAGTTGCATATTCATGAACACCATCTACAAACAGGGTTTTTCGTCCTAGAGAACCAGAAAAAAAGTAGGAACGAGAGACATTTAAAAAATCATCGCCATTAATTCGAATCTTTACACGTATTGTTCGCATTGTTGACAATAGTACCTCTCATATTCATCCATCCAGGTTAGAGAAGAACGACAGTAGGGGCAGATTGAGGTACGTCTAACGGACCTACGGTGCATCCAATATCCAAGCGCGAAACCCGAGACGCCCGCCGCGATTACAGCGGCGCCAATCCAGCCTATTACGGGCACTCCTGACGGGATGTACTGTAGCTTAGACGCTTCTATCCTCGCTTCCGCAGCGGATTTAAAGGCGTTTAAGTAGTCCATGTCCCCATAGAAACTCTCTGCCTCATGTATCTTATCCTCTACGCTACTCACGATACGGCTTGTCAGAGGGTTAGGCTTGGCTTTAGCCGTCGTAGACTCGGCGTACGAGAGGAAATTGTCTGTGAAGGCTCTAAGCAGCGTGTCTATATCGAACTTGCTGAATCGATACACATTTGGATAGTAAGCCATGACAGATGCTATGAAGTCCTCAACGGGATCATAGATGAAGGGGTGATTTAGGCCCAGCATATGTCCGACCTCGTGTATAACCGTTTGCGTGAACCCGAATCCTCTTCCCGGTTGATCGGCCCCACTCGTCGTGGCGTAGTCCCCAATCCTAAGCTCATACTCTGAATGGCTTATTAGGGCTAGATCGTATAGAGCGACTCCCCAAATATCTTCCGTCCCACCTGCTATCAAGTCTTTGAACGTAAAGGCTAGGTTGAAATCTCTCTGGAAAGCGAACACTATCACAGGTATATCGTACTCCCGTTCGGTACGAGTAACATCGAATAGATCTTCGAGGTTTCCCTCCCCCTCTTCACTAAGCCACTGATAGACCGGCCTTGCATCTACAAAGTTGGGCGGATACATAGGGTCTGGAGGGAACCCGGTTTGAACCCCTCTACTCTGGCTTGTGGAAGCCTGTACGACCCTTTTCAGTTCCGGATAGTCGTCTAAGGTCATAAATCTCGCCTCAACCTTCACCTCTGCGAATGGGAGGAGCTCCTTCAAAGACTCCTTTACCATGGTCGTATCCAACGTATTCTCCAGTCTGGGGGTTGGATCGGAGCGGTTGTCGAGGAGTAGGATGTCCACCTTATAGGTTTCAGCGTAGTTAGTCGGGTATAAGAGGTCGGGGGCGAAGAGATTTTGGACGACGCCGTACATGTAGTCAGACAGGTATTGGGTTAGCCAATTCCCGTAGTAGCGGGAATCCACGTCTAACCGGTTCGCGTGAGCCGAAAGTTGGATTGGAAGTTCCTTGGTCACCTGACTTGGCCCCGCCGAGAGATCTATGAAGTAAAGGCGGTTTCTGCCACCCCATGCGGTCATCCACTTACGATTACTCCTGTAGTTGAGATCCCTATCCACCAACGTAACATTATAGAAGTGGGGTGTTAGGAGGACTCTCTCTCCCGAAAGAGCCGTATCAAATTGGTTGGGCGTTGCCGATGGGATGACCTTATGCAGATCCGTTACAACCAGGGTATACTTATCAGCGTCGACGCCTACTTCGCCTATGTGATCCGCAAGCCAGCCTTCTACGGCATCGGCGTCATAGAACACGTTTAAAGCGTCCGCCTCGAAGGTTGTGTAGTTGACGGATAGACCCGAGCGGGTGAGCTTTATGGAGGTGTTCCACATCTGGTTCAAGGCCCGCTCTTCCACAGCTATGGAGTTTAGGAACTCAACGAAACGACTTTCAAAGCTCTGTGAGGCGAATTTATAAATATAATCGAATTTGAAAACCACGTTGGTACCTATACCCGGTATTCGAATCGTTTGATGCTTATAGGGCGGGTTATTCCAGTCCAAGTACTCAAGACTGATATCTTCACCGCTGAACCCTACGAACACGACCTGTATCTTGAGGGGGGATTCGCGGATTTGAGACTGAGCGGCTGCGACACCCGTCTCGAAGCCTCCCACCGCCAACGAGACCGTCAGGGCCAAGAATATCAACGACGAAGCCTTCGGAGTCCTTAGTGAAATATCGGACACGGCTCAAATCCTCGGGTATGATTGTTCCCTATCGACTTATTAAACTCTCCCCCATACCGTGAAAACCTGCATATAGAATGCGCTTAGTGGAGTGTGCATACATCTTTACATTGTAGAGATGTCGAGGAAACTTTGGAAGCTGAATCGTGTTTAACTAAATTAAAAAGTGTGAGGAGTGAGTTAGACTCTCGTAGGAGTGGTTCAAGGGATGGACGTTTGGATGCCTTACGGTGATGCCGATGTCTTCATCGATGTGAAGGAGGAGGAGTTTGGAAGTTCCCTAGAACCGAATTGTACCCCTTCAAGTTTAGAGTGGATGGAGGATTTTAAAGGTCGTTTGGAAGGGGGTGGAGTGTTGGCTTTAGATCCCGTCCTATTAGGCTTATCGGATGACGCTTTAATCGGCAGGCTATGCGAGGTCCTACGTGAAAAAGTTTCAGAAGAACGTCTAGAGGTGGTTATGGCCTCGAATTTACATCCTATCCGTCTCGATATCGAAGAGGTTGTTAAACGTCTTGGGGATGTGAAGTTAAAGCCTTGGAACGGATCCATAACCCCCAATATTGTGTTGGCGGCGTTACTTCCCCATCCCCTTTTTGGGTTCTGCGGGGCTCCTCATGTAGCAATCTTCGGGATGAGGAGCTGCGGTGATCTCCTAGAAGATTCAAGGGTTAAACTTTCAAAGCCCGGAAAACTGGATGAGTGGCTTATCGACTTCTCCCTCCCAGAAGTTGTCGACTCCACACTTTATACGATTAACATAGCTCCATATGAAGGAGAGACCGTCGTCAAAGAGGCGGGGGACCCTATGAAGGCTTTCCATGAGGGTGTGAAGCTTTACCGGAGTTCCTTCAAGATAGAGGGGGAGTATCCGATGCTCGTGGCGAGTGTAGGTGGATCCCCCTTCGACTCGAAGTTTTTAGGTATGGTTCAAAGTCTGATGAGCATGAGCAGGATTGTGGCTGATGGAGGTGAGATGATACTCCTATCCGAGTGCGGGTCCTCAGTATATGAGCCCCGTCTCGTGAGAGAGTTGGTGGGGTTAACCTCTGAGAGGGGGGGAAGACCCATGATCGAAACAATAAGGCGTAACGTATCGGAGGTTACGGATAGGATCTCCGTCAGACTCGTCTCAACCTTACCCCACAGCTACGTTAGGAAGCTGGGGTTTAAGGCTTCCGACACAGCCAGCTCGGCATTCCAGTTGGCTAGGCGTAGGATACGCGAAGGTAAATCGTTCTTCGTATCTTGGGGTTACCATGCCTCACCAGGATAGGATACGCTTACCCTTATTAATCCATTGAAATGATACTTGAAATTAAGCTAAGTTTATTGGGGGGCGCTATTTGCCCGAACCAAACGACTCAATGCACAAATCAAAGCGAGAGTTATGTAGGATACTTTTAAAGACCGGAGCATTGAAGTTCGGGGTTTTCAGGCTGACCAGCGGAAAGCTCAGCTCATATTACATCGACTTGAGGATTATACCTAGCTTCCCCAAAGCCTTGAGGCGAGTCGTGGATTTCTACAGGCTTTTGATGGATAAAGACAGGTTAGAGAGCTTCGATAAGATTGCGGGGGTACCGACCTCTGGAATACCATTCGCCGCCATACTTGCTTACCAGCTGGATAAACCCTTCATCTATGTGAGGGGTGAACGTAAAACTCACGGCCGTGAGAGAAGGGTTGAA
>CAYFVN010000162.1:0-5176 GCA_964346575.1 uncultured Candidatus Bathyarchaeia archaeon | reverse complement strand
CTACGGCGCTGCCGAAGCATGTGGCCGTTGCGAAGACCTCGACGGTTCCCCTTATCTTCCATCGCTCCGCAACTCCTACGATTCGTGGGGCCACCGCCAGCATGGCCACTAACAGGAGTATCCAGAAGGCTATCGTACGGAATAGGAGCCATGCTATGTCGAGGGGTTTGGGTGCCACCCCAGAGGCTACGATGGACAACACCACCGCTAGAACCACTAAACCTAACACGTCGTCGATGACCGCGGCGTTGATCATGACGCTTCCCTCCAAAGAGTTGAGTTTACCCATATCCTCTAAGACTCGCATGGTGATCGCTATACTTGTGGCTGTGAGGGTGGCGGCCACTAGGAGGTTGACCTCCCAGGGGAAACCTAAAACCTGTAGGGTTAAGAGGCCCAAGACGAGTGGGACTACGACGCCGAACACTCCGACTATGGCTGACCTGACGCCTACAGCCTTGAAACGTCCGAAGCTGATCGATAAGCCCGCAATGAAGAGTAGGAGTATCGCTCCTACCTCGGCGAAGACGAGCACGTACTCGTTTATCTCTATAAGCGGCGTACCTAGCAATTTGAAGCTCCCTAGAGCATAGGGGCCTAATATCATGCCCGCAGAAAGCTCCCCTAAGACCTCGGGCAATTTGACCTTGGCGAACACGCCGCTTAGTATCTTGGCGGCGGTGATCAGGAGGCTTATGCTTATTATGGCCTTGTAGATAGGATCGAGCCGTTCAACTTCAGGTTCAACCTTCTCCCATTCAGCGGTTAGGGTCTTGGGTCCGTCCACTAGGAATGTAACCTTGGGATTCCGGCTCTCCAGGTCGCCCATCCAACCCTTGAATATATATTTGGAGGGCAAAACCTCTACCTCGGTCTCAACTGTGGAGACCTCGGCTATTGTTCCTTCGTCGTACCAGCCGCTACCCTCGACTTTGCTCTTATCGGAGGATGCTGCAATACGATACTGCCGTCTATACTTTGAGTCGACGTTGAAGCTGGAGTCCACCTCTAAGGTTAGGGGGTTCTCCCGTAGAGGGTTTTCATCCTTCATCCACGCGTCGAAGACGAGCCGCGTTGCGTTGCTTAAATCCAAGGTGTCCCTAACCTCTAAACGGATGATGGACCCTTCATCGTACCAGCCGCTTATCCACGGGTTCGTATTTGAGTTTATGTAGAATTGGCGTAGATACTGGAATGTCACCGTCGCGGATCCCGTGAAGATGAGAAAACTAGACTTTAAAGGGACGTACTTGACATTGCCAATGAGGATCTCGCTCACCTCTACGATGTGTAGGGTTCCTCCTCTAAAGGTAAGACTCGTACCGTTTGAGGCGTAGCCGTGAAAGACTCCGTCGAGCCGCATCTCGGGATGGACATCCAAGGGTAGCCCCTCGATTGTGATCTGTACATCGTAGGTTTTGATCTTCAACTCCAGCTGGAAGTCAACCCTCAAAGCGGAGTCGGGCTCAATCTTTACAAGGGCTTTCTGGGGTATATAACCAACCTTCTCAACCCTAACGGTGTACAGGCCAGGCTCTAATGCAAGAGAGTAGGTGCCGTTCTTCTCGGTGGGCTTCACATCTAGGAGTGTCTCTCCATCGTATATTGAGACCTCGGCGAAGGGGACGGGAATCGTGACATCGTAACGGACTTCAGAGACATAACCGTGTAGACGACTGGGCTCTAAATTCGGTATCCCGCTGGGCACCTGAAGTAATACTGAGAAGACCGCTAGGATCACCAGAACCCAGAGTGACTTCATCGACATTCAACGTATATATAACTTTACTAAAATTTATAAATCTTAGAGTATTCTCAGCGTGCACATATCGTACAAATTTAATTTTGAATGTAAACGGCAAAACATATAATTGTAGGTCGGACAATTACGATGAGTGAGGAGGAGTCTATGAAGATTACCCTTGGACCCGAAAATTGTTTATACCCTATGCCGACTACTCTGGTCGGAGCTACCGTAAATAGGAGACCCAATTACATCGCCGCGCGCGCTCTCTAAAAATCGTGGAGCACGAATCCATCTCCCTGAGCATGAATAAGAGACATTACACAAACACCGGTATCAGGAAGAACGGAACTTTCAGCGTAAACATTCCATCCGCAGAGATGGTAAAGGAGACGGATTACTGTGGATTGCTGTCTGGCAAGGATGTAGACAAAGCCGAACTCTTCGAGAATTTCTATGGAAAACTGTGGACAGCGCCGATGATCGAGGAATGTCCATTAAACATTGAGTGCAGATTGATTAAAACTGTGACTTTCCAAGACACGGCCTATTTGTTGGTGAGATAGTCGAAACCTACCGTTATGAACAATATCTGACGTACGGTTCTGTAGATTTTTCAAAGATTCAGCCGATTCTCTTCGTAATGAACGATAGAAACTACTGGAAGACTGGGAATCGGTTTGCCAAAGACTGGAGCGTAGGGAATAATTTAGAGAAAAAAATCGTTGAAGGTCAGTAGTCACAAAGAATTTTTTATATATTTGTCAATAGATCTTTTTTTCGCAAGACTGCTCGATTTTATCATTAGCAGCATCCTAAAGGAGGGAGGCTTTTCTCAGCGTACGCTGGGATTAGTGCTACGTACAAAGCGTTTCTATAACATAGTGTTAAATCCTATATAGAGACTTATCGGGAATCTTTGATTTTTTCCTCAGCCAGTTGTCCAGGCAGATCGGGAAACTCTTCCTTAAGTTTGTGCTCGGCTATAATGTTCACTTCTTTTAATATCTTGTCGGCTTCGACCGTTGGGGTTAAGCCTTGAGTTGATTCCGTGGCCTCTCCCGCCTCGAGTATCATCGCTTCCATGTTCTCGTTTATCTCCTCCAGCTTCATAGATACCTCGGGCATTACATCCCGCAGGCTATCTTTTATAACCGACACGACCTGCGATGCTTCAGTCATATTGTGAGCTATATCCCCAAATTCTCGGACGGTCTCAAGTCTCAGAGCAGCTTTCTCCAGTGCCAGTTGGCTGGCAAGTGTTAATTTAGTTATCTTCCTTACTTCAGCGCATTCGTTGGCGTACATTACCGCCAAGGGGTTATTCTTCTTCTGCAAAGCGTCTGAACATTTCTGGTATAACTTCTTGTCTCGAAGCTCTAGATGGTCCAGTGTATTACCAAGCCTTCTAATCTGAATCTTTATGGCTGAAAGGGATCGTGTCATACGATTTCGAAGTGGTGTAGGCTTCACAGACTCTTTAAGGCGTTTTCCGATAGAGCTCCTCTCGTTAAACATTACAGTCACCCTTCTTCCTAATAGAAATCCATTCTGAGGACAAATCCTTTTCTATTATGTGGTCAAGAAGCTGTAAACTGTTGAGGATAAGACTAGCACGATTTCAACGGTCATTACGTTTTTTCCTTCAAAAGCCAGAGATGATTCGAAATTTTAAGCCTCGGGTTTCTACTTTAAACGCCCGAAAGTAAAAACATATTTAAATTGGGATCAATAGATATACGATATAAAAGGAGAACTGAGTTGAGATTTAACCCTAGAAGATGTAGTATAGTATTTCTAATAGTCATTCTCATGGCAGGATATTTCAATTCGGCTTTGATACCTGAAGTATCCGCATGGGTTAATTCAGGCTTAACCGTAAGTCCATCTACTAAGAGTGCCCCGCCAGGAGGCACAGCGACATATACAGTTCAAGTTCTAGGTTTTCGAAACATCGTAACTGAAACTGTTAGTATCTGGGCTACATTTCCAGCAGGCTCAGGCTTAACCGCATCATTTTCAGCTAATAACCTTGCGCCTCCTTTTTCCTCGATCATGACTGTGCATGTTAGCACCACTACTCCTCCAGGAATCTATAACATACTTGTAAGGGCTAGAAACATCGGGTTTTTACCCCAATTGATCAGACAAACGACTGTAACAATTAATGTGGTATCTCTGTTGCCCACGACCAACTGGGCTTTGTCAAGTCCCAGCATGTCACCTTCATCCCCTAAGGCTGGAGACCCCGTAACCTTTAGAGCTGTTCTCCAGGCTTTGAGTACTACGCGGCCTTATCCGCAGAGCGTCAGAGTGGTAGCGACGCTGGACGGTTTGCCCATAAGCGGCGGTACTTTGAACTATCCGGGGCCTACAGGCCGTACTTTGATAGTCTCCTCCACTCCGGCTTGGATTTCTACGGAGGGGGCGCACACCATCACTTGGGTCGTAGATCCTTCTCCTTATGCCTACATCGACCCTAATAGGGTCAACAATCAAGTTTCACTCCCCTTCTCGGTAGGGCCTAAACCTCAGCCGTTCGACTTCAGTTTGACGGCTACGACTGCGTCCCAGACCATAAAGGCTGGGGAGACGGCGACCTTCACCGTGATCGCGAACCTGGTGAGCGGTTCACCCTCGACGGTGGCGTTGTCCGTTTCGGGTTTGCCATCGGGGGCCACTTCCACTTTCAACCCCACGAATGGATCTCCAAACTTCGCGTCGACCTTAACGGTTATCACTACGGTGGATACGCCTCCAGGAACGTACACGCTCACCGTAACGGGTGCAAGCGGCAGCCTATCTAGGACCACGACGGTGACTCTCACCGTTAAAAGCCCGGTGGAGCCAGACTTTGAAATATCGGCGGTTCCACCATCCCAGACCACAACGCCTCCCCAGCAGACCAGCTACGTGATCACTGTGACCGGTAAAGGAGAGTTCCAATCAAATGTGGACCTCACGGTCTCAGGATTGCCGGTAGGGGTGCAGGCTCAATTCAGCCCTCAGAGCAACACACCGGACTACACGTCAACGTTAACCCTGACCGTGGCTGGGAATACGCCTCCAGGAACCCATGCCTTGACCGTCCACGCCTCTGGAGGGGGAAAGACCAAATCGACAATAGTGACGCTCGTAGTTGAGGAGGGCCCCACGCAGACACCCGCCCCAACGGAGCCCACTCCCAAGCCGTCACCCACACCGGAGCCTGGAGTAATACCAGGTCTCGGATCTCTCATGGAGCGGGGAAGTCTCTTATTGATTATAGCGGTTTTGGCTATCGTTGTCGTGGCTCTGGGGTCGGCGTTAGCTTTGAGTCGAAGGCGGAAACCACCAGTTCAATAACCTAACTCGCCCAGACGATCGCTCGTAGCTTCATCCTCGGCCGGCGTCGAATCCATCTGAGCCAGTGGGGACTTACCTCTCTCCCAG
>CAYFVN010000161.1:0-1540 GCA_964346575.1 uncultured Candidatus Bathyarchaeia archaeon | reverse complement strand
CAAACACTATGAAGGCCGAACTCGTAGATATAGCCTAGCAGAAGGCAGGGAAGAAACTCCAAGAATGAAAAGTCGGTGTCGTTTTTCGTCCTATCTTCTAACCCTTTTGGATAGTCTTTACGGAGAGAAATGGAAGAAAGCCTTCGACTCTTTAAGAAGGCCCTCTCTCCGTTACTTCATAAGGGTGAACACCCTTAAGGCATCAAGAGAAAAAATTGTCAATTCCCTCCTCTCAAAGGGAGTGGAGGCACACCACTTCCATCCAATAGATGAAGCCATCTATATAGATGTAGGTAAGTTCTCTGAGATCTCCATATATAAGGTGAGAGTAGTAGTAGACAAGTTCACCGGAGAGTCGGTGTTACAAGGTGCTCATGTATATGCACCGGGAATTGTCAAATGCCAAGGTTTGAAGCAGGGAGATAAAGTTACTGTAGTTGATGAGATGGGTATGTCTTTAGCCAGCGGTACAGCTATGATGAGCGAAACGGAGATTCTTAAATTTAGAAAAGGCTTAGCGATTTTAATCACTGATTCCCCTTTTAGGATGCCGAGTTTTAGGGATACTTCGGAGTATAGTCTTGGTTGGATATACCCTCAATCCCTGCCAGCTATATTAACCTCTATAATCTTGGATCCGAAGCATGGGGATACGATTGCCGATTTGAACTCTGCACCTGGTGGAAAGACTTCGCATGTGTGTCAGCTGACGGGGAACAATGCTTCAATTTATGCTATGGATAGAAACGTTAAGAAGATTGAGACTACGCGGCAGAATCTGAGAAGATTGGGATGTGAGAACGTCCACTTTATCGTCCAAGATACGAGGTACGTGCATATAGATCATCCAAAGCTTAGAGTGGACAGGTGTATAGTGGATCCTCCGTGCAGTGCATTGGGTGTTACTCCGAAAATCTTCGAGCTCAAAGACCTTTCGAGTGTGAAGGCCCTCGCGGCTTACCAGAAACAATTTGTAAAGGCTGCAGCTAAAATCCTAAAACCAGGGGGATTTATGGTGTACAGCGTATGCACAATAACCCCCGAAGAATGCGAGGAGGTAGCCAAATACGCCGTCGATGAGTGTGAGCTAGAGCTCACGCCCCAGAATTTGAGGTTGGGAGGTTCTGGAATCCGAGGATACACGAAGAAACCGGAATACTTACAGAGGTTTCATCCTCACGTACATGGGATAGGCTACTTTATAGCCAAATTCATTAAAAGGTAGTATTCCAGCATTTAAGATACAGACAGGTTCTCGGAGGATATAATCACTGAGTGAACTAGGATCTTTAGCGCGCGCTTACATTTGCTTACCAAGAGGGGAGGATTCCTGCTAAGGATAAGCTTCATCCTAAATGATAAGATAAACGGACAGTTTAACCTTCATGCTACGATGAGGAGCGGTCAGACGGCTGAGCCCGAATGGCTTACCGAAGGCGGAGGATACTGGGAAGGAGTGAAGCTTGGGGAAGAACATGTAAAGATCAAGATAAGGGCGAAGGAGAGAGCCAAGGAACCGTCAATACTTGTAGATGTAACT
>CAYFVN010000160.1:0-2072 GCA_964346575.1 uncultured Candidatus Bathyarchaeia archaeon | reverse complement strand
ACAATTTTAATAATTTTATAGGTAACACATAACGCTAGTAACCATTTACCTAACAGGTTTAATGAGGAGATCGACTTTGACGATATACAGTAAATGCGACAAATTAGAGTTTATTCCTTTTAAATGCTCCCAATGAAGCAGACTATTCTGTGCAAAACATCGGCTGCCCGAAACCCATGAATGCCAGCTACTCCGTTCTGCGCGCGAGTGTTTGAGCCTTAATTATTTTAATGATTAAGTAAATCAAAAATGAATAGTATGTAGTGAGAAAAGTATAAGGCTAAGCAACATACTAAATTGAAAAAATATGTTATAGATTCTCAATAAACTAGGATTTCGAGATGTTTAAAATGGATGTCTGCGTAAGTCACCAGTGTTCTGATTGCTGTCTGAAGACTGAAATGCTGCTATCAGAAGACGACGTCAAGAGGATAAGAGCGCTTGGATTTCAAAAAGACTACTTTGTCTTCGAAAAGAATGGGTGGCTTCAACTAAGAAACCGAAAAGGTTCTTGCGTATTCCTAGATGAGGGCAAGTGCTCAATCTACAAGCATAGACCTAATGGATGCAGGTTTTATCCATTAATATTCTATGAGGAACTAGATTTACCATTGCTGGATATAAGATGCCCCTACAAGAGTGAATTTCAGACCAAAGATCATGCCTCTAAAGCCCTCTTCGACTATATCAAGCGACTCAACGCTGAGAGGGAGAAGCGACTCAAATGATCAGCGCGCGCTTTTTAGAAAATTACTAATTGCCGGTTAAAAAAATTTATTGTTAATTAGCATCGTGCATTACAAAATTATATTCCCCCGAGCCTGATGCTTAAAAATACTTATAAAGGAGATCGGATTCCAGACATTGTCGAGGTTGTCGAATTTTAGGATCGATATGACCAATGATTTAAAGGCGTTTTTACCAGTTTAGTATCCTTTTTTCTTAGATAGAGCGCGATCTATAACCCAGAAGATTTGGGATGAGCCGGGGACGGGAATTGAACCCGTTTCAGCTTCGTTTATACTGCGGGTTTCAGCTTTTATCTGCAGCCCGCCGCCTGAACCGTTCGGCCACCCCGGCTTGAACTAAATATTGGTCTATTTGTCTTAAATCTGTTTTATTTATAATCTGATATGTTTTGCGTAACTATATATAACAATTATAAAATTTTTATTTTTAAGTTGTTTTCAGCGCGCACGTATTCTATAGTGTTGCTTTAAGTGCGTCATTAGGACAGGCATCCACGCATTCCATGCACATTATACAATCGTAATCGTTTAACTTACGCCAGGGTTTATCCAATATCTTTACTCCCATTATACATGCCCCTTCGCAGTTTGGACATTTTATACATTTAACTAGATTGCGCCTTAAACCTACTAAGCTTACCTTAGCGAAGAGGGCCATTAGTCCTCCTAATGGACATATATACCTACACCAGAATCTGGATACAGAAGTAGCTCCCCAAAATAGCATGAGTAGAAGAATGCCTTGAAATATGAATAATGAGATATAGCTCCTTTCGAGCGGTGCACCGCCTTGAATTATTATGTGAGGAACCTCTCCAAATAGTATGTTATCTGGAGAAAACGGTATAAATGGTCCGTCGGCGAGTGTCCCCACAGTTACTATATATGCTTCGCCACTACCAAAAGCTCTGCCCAGTCCTATAGCTCCAGTTATGCCCATGGTCAGAGTTAGGAGAATATATTTAACCTTCTTTCCAGTTCTATCTGTTGCCTTAGAGACTTGGGTTGTCTCTCCACTAAGAGTCGAAGTCAAATCTTGAATAAAACCTATTGGACATATCCATCCGCATAAAGCTCGGCCTACAGTTGCACCTATTATAAACATTAAAGCTACAGCACTTAGGGGTATAACCGCCTTTGAGATCGCCACCTGTAGAACATCCAGTAGTCCAGGAGTTACACTTACGTCTGAGCTAATTCCTATTAGAACGGGTAAAGGGAAATAAAAGTTTGAGAAGCTCGACTTTAGAGGTGTATAATTGAAGAGTAGAACGTTTAATAGTATGAGCGATACAAGTTGCAGGATCCGTCTAAAAGGCTTAA
>CAYFVN010000159.1:0-2167 GCA_964346575.1 uncultured Candidatus Bathyarchaeia archaeon | reverse complement strand
GGTAGGTATCGGCTATAGCTTTGGAGTATCTGATGTTTAGGCCGCTCCTAACTGTTGGATCATATCTCATCGCTATAAGGACTGTGTTGGAGACATGCTTTGAGGCGTTGAATTCAGGCGTGGATGTCGCCTTAACCCCCCCATCCAGCTTAACTATCCTACCCGGTATGCCGGCTACATCCTCAGAAGTCAATGCATGGGACAAAGCCATTACCATGTTCATCTGAACCTCAGGAACTAGTTTTGAGACCTCTGGATGAGACTCTAATTTTTGCACCGCCTCTTTCAACTCTTTTATCACCATATAACGTTCCGCGTCGTTATAGAGTCGCGCCATAGGGTTGACAGGGCCGTGGCCTTTACCTAGATTCAAACCGAAACTAATCGCATAAGTTACGAAGAGTTTGGCCGCTTTCACCGATTCAATTATATGCCTCCCTTTAGCGAGCTCTGCTGCTATAGCTGAAGCGAAAGCGCATCCTGTACCATGAGTAGATTTGACTCGGAATATTTCCCCCTTGAATATACTGAATTTCCCATCGTAGTAAAGTACATCCACAGCTCTATCGGCTTTGGATATATGCCCACCTTTCACAACAACAGCTTTAACACCTAAATCGGATATAAGCTCAGCCGCTTTTTTTGCATCATCAACATTGTAAACCTCGATTCCAGATAACTTCTTGGCCTCAAAAGCATTAGGAGTAACTACTGTACTTAAGGGGATCAATCTTTCTTTTAAGGCAACCAAAGCTTCATTTTTAAGTAGTGAAGCGCCACTCTTAGCAATCATGAGTGGATCCACAACTACTGGCACCTTTATCTTCTCAAGCTCTTCTGATACGATCTCAACGATCTTGGTAGTATGTAGCATTCCTGTTTTAACTGAATCCAAACCTATATCATCGATAACCGCCTTTATTTGAGCTTTAACTATCTTTGGCTCAATATCCTGAATGGCTAAGACCTTCAGAGTATTTTGAGCAGTAATTGCTGTGATGGCACTCATACCATGAACACCTAAAGCGGCGAAGGTCTTCAGATCAGCCTGTATCCCTGCACCACCACCTGAATCTGAGCCGGCTATGGTTAGAACTCTAGGTACTTTTCGACGTATATCTGCCAACCCATTAACCTCCTGGAGTCTTTCGTAGGATTCCCATATGTCAATCCGATTCAAATATCTTTAGATAAAACCTTGACTGATAAAGAGCGCTTCATTTCGGCCATTAGCGAGCGTTATAATAAGTGAGAGTTAAATCTAAATTTCATATAACAAATATTAGATGCGTGCGCTATAAACCGATTTAGAGTCTAGCGTTCGCCTTGATCTGCTTTTTTGTGGGTAGGATCCTTAGATCCTCTTTTACTACGTTTAAGACCACATTTGTTACAGTTCTTCTGACATGAGGATTCTTTAACATTGATTTTATGAACGTATTTAGCTCTGAGCTGTTTTTAAATCGGGCAATGATAGCTATATCGAAATCTCCGGTTACATCGTATACGCAAGTTACGGCTTCCAACTTCGCTGCCTCAGCCTCCACCTTCTCCAGATGCTCTCCCTCGGCTTGCATTAATATGAGCGCGGTTAGCCCATAACCGATCTTTGTATAATCCAATAAAGCAGTGTAAGCTTTTATTACCTGGGATTCCTCCAGCCTCTTAATTCTGTTAAAAGCTGTTCCCACAGCGATCCCTAAGGTTTCCGCTATTTCCCTAAAGCTCCTCCGTGAATCATCTATAATCAATTTAAGTATTTTTCGGTCGATCTCGTCCAGTTTCTGTAATGATTCGGACTTCATGCACCCCATCTCAACTGAATATATATTCAAAAAAATAAATTCATATTATAAAAATTTATTTATTATTTAAGTTACATTTATATAATAGTTCATAATATTCCCGTATTTATTGAACGCCTAAAAACGTGAGCTTGAATGGATAAAGCTAAAAAAAAGTTAAGGGAAAATAAGGTTCGGTGGGTTCATTCAGCTTTCGTGGACGTTCGAGGTTTAATGCAAGACGTGGTAATACCGGCAAAGAGGTATATGGAGGGGGATACGTTTAGCGCGGGAATAGGATTCGACGGTTCCTCGATAAGAGGTTTCAAATCGATCGACGAGTCTGACATGATTCTGAAGCCTGACCCAAACACTTTAGCGAT
>CAYFVN010000158.1:0-1726 GCA_964346575.1 uncultured Candidatus Bathyarchaeia archaeon | reverse complement strand
GAACATGGAGAGTTCACCTGTCTTCTCGGTCCACCCGGTGCTGGCAAGACAACTATCCTAAGGATGATTGCAGGTCTTGTAGACCAAGATGAGGGGAACATCTATATTGGCGATAACTTGGTGAATGATTTACCTCCACCAAAAAGAGATATTGCTATGGTCTTTCAAAGTTATGCCCTCTACCCTCATCTTTCCACATTTGAGAACATTGCATTTCCTTTAAGAAAACGAGTGATGTCAGAGAAGGATATATCCGTAAAAGTAAAAAACGTAGCTGAGATGTTGGGGATCAGCCCTCTCTTGGGGAAACAGCCAAGTCTTTTAAGCGGAGGAGAACGGCAGAGGGTTGCAATTGGACGGGCAATCGTCAAGGATCCTAAAGTTCTCCTTATGGACGAACCTCTAAGTAATCTTGATGCAAAGCTTAGACTCCGTATGAGAGCTGAATTAAAGAAACTGCAGAGGGAACTAAATTTAACAGCTATCATTGGAACACCTGACGAGCTTGAGGCATTAACTATAGCAGATAGAATTGCTGTTATTAAAAGTGGACAGAAAATACAACACGATTACACCGAGAAGATCTATGATAAACCTAACTCTCTTTTCGTAGCAAAATTCGTGGGCAGTCCACCTATGAATACTGCGGAATGTGTTTTAAAAAGGGACGGTAAAAAGCAGTTCTTAGGTTTCAGCGGTTTCAAATTAGAGGTTTCTAACCTCCAGGAGGCTTTAAAAGATGTTGAGGAAGGCTCTCAGTTGATCTTCGGGATAAGGCCTGCCGACATCTCGGTCTCAAAGGAGCGTCGAAGGAAGGATGATGTAAAAGGGTATATTTACGCGCTGGAGCCTATGGGAGCCGACACGATTATCAACCTTAAAATCGGCGATGAGCTTATGAAAACGAAGGTTCCTGCAAGCAGGCGATTTGAAATGGACGAGGAGGTCAGGATTGATTTTAACAAGGAGAGAATACATCTGTTTCAAAAAGAGACTGAACAGGCTATACTTTGAATAGCCTTTTTTTAGATTCGACGCCACTTGGGGTTTAGCTCGTTGTTTTTTACCTCTATCTGACAGCGCCAGCTACCAGTCCTCTAATAATGTACCTTCGAAATATCGCTACCATAATGAGGGGTGGTAGCATGGCTATAATTCCAGAAGCGGAGATGATTCCCATGGGTTTCACCGGTTGCGCGGACATAAACCCGACTATCACTGGAAGTGTTCTAGCGGCCTCAGTCTTAGTTATAAGGAATGTAAAGAAGAATTCTCCCCATGAAAACATAAAAGCCATTATGCCTATCGCCACTAGAGCAGGCTTTATCACAGGAAGCACCACTTTGAATAGGGTCTCGAACCTGCTGTATCCGTCCACCCTAGCGGCATCCTCAATATCTTCAGGTAAAGCTCCGAAATAGGTATTTAATATCCAAATGTTGATTGGTAGGGTAAAGTAGATATGTATCATTAGCACGGCGATCAAGTTGTCCAGAAGACCTATGTTGGATATAATAATATAATATGGAACTGCAATGGCAACTGGCGGGATAAGCCTTCCCATCACTGAAAGAATGAAGAGTTTGAAGCTTCCCTTAAACTTTATTCGAGTGAAAGTATAGGATGCCATTAAAGCAGCTATTATATTGTATCCCATGGTTATTGCGGCGACAACCACACTGTTTACGATAGCCCTAGGATACTCTTGGGCGACTGCGGGAAGGAA
>CAYFVN010000157.1:0-2312 GCA_964346575.1 uncultured Candidatus Bathyarchaeia archaeon | reverse complement strand
TGCTTCAAAGCGTAGCGTTGAATTAAACCAGCACTTTCTCAGGTAGAGAAATGATCTGGCCTATATACACCTTTTCATATTCCTTCAATTCGATGGCTGCAATAACGAGCGAATCCATTCAATGCGTGTGACAGTGAAACTTACTTCAACGTAAGACGAATAAGGTAAAATTTAATAATTTCATCACAGCCAACTAGTCGTTCGAGGGAGTGTGATTAGATGAAGATCACGGGTTTGAAGACTATTTTAGCGGGTGCTCAGCCAGATATGGGCGGGCGTAGGAGGAACTGGATATACGTAAAGGTCTTCACGGATGATGGAATAGAGGGTATTGGCGAAGCCTTTAATACAGGTTTGGATGAGGCCACGGAATCTGTGATAAATTCGTATGGACGCTACCTTATTGATAAAGACCCTACCAGAATTATACATCATTGGGAAGCAATTTACCGCTCGTCGCGATTTCCGTTGGGAACCGTTATGCTGGGGGCTCTCAGTGCATTGGAGATTGCACTTTGGGATATTACAGGTAAGAGATATGGGGTGCCTATACACAAGCTTTTCGGAGGGCCGTCTAGAGACAAGATAAGAGTCTACACATCCCTTTTCTTCCATGGAGAAGTGGGGAGTCCAGAGCAGCTTGCAAAGACGGCGAAAAAGGTCGTCGATAAGGGATACTCAGCTATTAAAATCAGTCCTCAGCCGCCGGGATATACTGAAAAGAAGACTGATACTATAATTCGAGAGGCTTTTGACCGGGTTAAAGCGGTACGCGACGCGGTTGGAGACGACGTGGATATATGCTTAGACTATTCAGGCACCGAATTCAGCCCCATCAACGCTATAAAGATGGCCGTAACATTGGAGCCGCTGAAACCGTTCTTCTTTGAGGAAGCTATACCTCACGAGAACGTCCCCGCCATGGCAGAGGTGAAGGCGAAGACTCGTATCCCAATAGCTACGGGCGAACGACTGTTAACCAAATACAACTTTAGAGAATTGATCGAGAGAAGGGCTGTAGACATAATTCAACCGGATCCGATCGTATGCGGCGGAATATTGGAAACCTTAAAGATTGCCGCTATGGCCGAACCTTACTACATAACGGTAGCTCCCCATAACCCCTTCAGTCCCGTTTGTACGGCTGTATGCGCTCAAGTAGACGCGTGTATACCGAACTTCCTGATCCAAGAGTATAAGCCAGACGATAAACCTCCCAGAAGCGATGCGGTCATCAAACCGTTGAAGCTTGAGGGGGGATACCTTAAACTACCCGCGGATCCTGGACTCGGTGTGGAATTGAATGAAGAAGCCTTATCCAAATACCCTTATCAACGATACGACAGGCCGGTTCTCTTCCGTGAAGATGGTTCGATCGGCCTCCCAACCTAGTTGATAATAAAACTCAGATTTTCATCTATTTTTCGGATTTTGTTCGGCTTCTGGATGCCGTCCTTAAATCGAGAATTGAAAGCTTTTTAATAATTTACAACTACTTAAGGGACAAAAGAGTTAGTATAAAAGAGGAAGTTGATATGAAGAAAGTTGTGGAAATTGGAACTGCAAAGGCTGAACCTGGAACGAAAGGTAAAGGCTGGATAGAGGTTACCACCCGTACGGATGGAACTCCAATTAACATTCCAGTTATAATCGTTAATGGAGTAGAGGATGGACCGAATTTTCTGGCTGATTCCTTGACCCACGGTGACGAGCAGGAATGTACTTTAGCTCTTTTCAGGTTCATCGAAACTCTCGACCCGAAAGAGATGAAGGGAACATTCTTAGCTGTCCCCGCCATCAACACTCCTGCAGTTGAAGGACGCGATCGAGGTAGCCCCATCGAAGTCTACTACTACGATGCCAACAGGGTATTCCCCGGCAACGCAAACGGATGCTTGACGGAGAAGCTTGTTTACTCTTACTATAACGAGGCTGCAATCAAAGCCACCCATATTATATCACTCCATGGCGGCGGGAACCTCCTGTTCATGAACGAGAGAGCTATTGTGCAGGAAAGCCCACCGGGCTCATTAGAGTTGGGGAAGTACTTGGGAGCCGGATGGCCTTACTTAGCCATACGGAAAGAGAGGCTCCCCACCTCTCTCGGTGGAATCTGCGCACAGAAAGGTATTCCTCACGTCACAACCGAGCTCGGTGGGACAAGCGGGAGATTACCGGGTCGCCTCGAAGAGTCTATAAATTCGATGGTAAAGGCGCTTGGAAACGTGATGAAGCATTTAGACATGATCGCCGGAGAGCCCGAAGACCCTAAGGAGTGGTACGTCGTAGAATATAGCTTATTGCCTCCTTTC
>CAYFVN010000156.1:0-4606 GCA_964346575.1 uncultured Candidatus Bathyarchaeia archaeon | reverse complement strand
ATGATAGCGATTTTGTTTTGAGGTGATAGCGGATCTATTCCAGGTTTTAGTTCGTCGTAGAGAATCTTTACTCCCAGACCCCTTCCACCGACGAAGTTCCTCAATGTCTCCTCGGGGATCTTCTCATCCTTTATTTGGCCGGAGCTCAGATCGATTCTTAAAAATTTCCCTACATATCCTCCTACCATCACTTGGACCTCATAATGTATATTTACGGTTTAACTATAAAAAAATAATTGTAAATCTAGTTTTGATCATTATCCAGCAAATTACTTTTTCAGGATTTCCTATGCTCTAGCGAGCGCTAGAGTATATGTTTCCGATCAGCGTGCGCTACCAGTTCCGCAAAATCCCGAGTCTTTTAACCGTGGAATAAAGCATATAGCCGAGCACTGCAGACGAAAGGAAAATGCCCATCGCCACGTATACAATTGTCAACAGTAGTGGCAGACCAAAAACATAGTTTAAGGTGAATCCTACCGAACACCCGAGAGCAATCGAATATATCGTCAAACCAAGGAAAACACTTACTTTTCTTAATTTCCATATAAGCCAAGAAAATATAAACGACGGAATGGCGTTTAGCATGTCTATAGGACCCATAGGGCTCGGTGTATTAGCGATCATCACACCAACTCCGTGTCCTATTATCCCCGACCAGCCTAATAATGGAATAAGGCCTAGTAATACATCTGCGACACGTAATTGAATTTGCTGGTAACTTATTGGAGCTAAAATAAATACAAGTGCAACGTAGAGTCCCGCATAAGTCGTCGCAACGGCCACGGTTTTCGATTTTGTCTCCAAACTTACACCTCCCAACCCGGGGTTTATCTACCGCGGAACGGGGGGAGGGTCCCTCACCCGCAGAGTTATGGCATCTAATTTCTAGAGATTGTCTAATAAGGTTTTTTCTTTAGCTAAAGCGTAACTCTGAGAGGGTCATCAACTTAGATCCATGCCTCTCAGTGTTATGAGGGATTAGATTTGTGGCAAAGTTTATTCGATTTTCTCGAATTGAGTTTTATCGACTCCACATACGGGGCAGATCCAGTCTTCGGGTAGATCCTCAAACTTGGTGTCTTCAGTAACTCCGGAGCTGGGATCCCCCTCTTCCTCATCGTAGATGTAACCGCACGCCAGGCATCTCCATTTGGCCACTGATTACTTCACCTCCTCTAATCTTTTATCTTCTCAGCAAGGTGTTTCCCGAACTTTATGCATTTCTTAAGATCGTCCTTGTGAGGGACGAACTGTATATCAAGGAAGGGTTCGATCAAATCCATCTTCATGCTCTTAAGTTCTTCCGCGATGGCTTTAAGGGCTCCTCCACTCCATCCGTAGGTGCCGAAGAGTAACGCCGTTTTTCCCTCGGGTCTTATTATCCTCAACAGGTTCAAAGCGACTTTAACATTCGGGAATGGTTGGCCGAGGAACGTGTGAGAGCCTATGGCTATAGCCTTTGCCTCCATAAAGTCGGCCATCAATCCGCCCCATTGAGACCAATTTAACTCCGTCAAGTCGTATATCTTAACCTCTATTCCAGATGCTGTAAAGCCTTCAACTATTGCCTCCGCCATCCCTCTGGTCCCGCCCCAAATCCCAGCGTAGAGGATGACTACTCTGTTTCTCTCTGGTTTAGTGCTCCACCTGAAGTAGGCATCCACTATCTCGTGCGCATTACGCCTCCATACGGGTCCGTGTGATGGGGCTATCACTTCAATTTCAAGGCCTTCCAATTTTTTCAATCCGTTCAGTACGGCCCTTGTGAATGGTCTGAATATAAGGGCGTAGTAGCTCTTGGCATAGTCCATTATTTTTGGGTTGAGATCCGCGTATATTCTGGAGTCTGCGACCTGAGCCCCGAAGAGATCGCATGAAAATAGGGTGTCTCCTCCACGGATGTAGGTCATCATAGTCTCGGGCCAATGAAGCATGGGTGCCTCGATAAACCTTAATTTAGACTTTCCAAGCTCTATCTCATCTCCATCCTTAACCGTCACGAAGGGGAGATTTGCTCCATATATCCTAGATAGATATCCCACGGCTTTCTCTGTGGTTACTAGTTCAGCTTTATCAGCATGTTCCATCACTTCTGGGATGGCTCCCGAATGATCGAATTCCGAATGATTTGAGACTACGTAATCTATCTCGTTAGGATCAGTTACACTGCGTATCCTCTCGATATGCTCTTCGGCTTTCACCCGCTTGACGGTATCTATTAAAGCCGTCTTATCATCGAGGATTAAATATGAATTGTAGGTTCCCCCCTCGGGTGTGGCTATTCCATGAAAGTTCCTCAGCTTCCAGTCGAACGCGCCAACCCAATAGACGGAGTCTGAGATCCTAATAGCCTCTCCCATCTCTTCAGCTTCCGCCTCAATAAAGCATGTAGCTGAAAAAGAAAGAGTTTTTTATTCGGTTACGCTTGTCTTCTTTTCGGTAAGTTTCGAATTTTAGCTTAAATTATTTATTTACACGTGCGCTATCTGACAGTTATCTCCTTCGCTCCTCCAGTTGTCTCGTCTCCCTCCCAAACTCCATGGAGGTTACAGTATTCCCTCAACTTTAGGGTGGCTGATTCTTCAAGGGAGAGCTTAAATGTGACTTCGTATCCGTCGCTGAAGACCGGCGCAAACACGGCTTTGGCTACTGGTACGTCTCCAACATAGAGTTCAATCCAGTTTACCCAGTGGCCCTGAAGATTCGGATGCTCCACGCCGTCTATACCGCCTACCTTCACTCTGACAGTGAACGGCGTTCCCTTCTCGATTGTGTCAGGGGCTTCAAGAATCAAGGGCAGATGCTTCCTATCCATAGCAGTTAAGTTTTTCGGATCCTTAGATTTGTTAATCTCCTTTAAGGAAAATTCCTCCGACATAAATCTTTACTCCTGACGATGGCTTGACCTATATGATGAATTTTTAACGCTTTTAAATCTTGCTTTAGAAGGTTCAGTCACGTAACAATCTCCCTTTGTTGAAAGTCATGTCCACCTTTACCTTTTCTAAAACTGAGATATTATTTTTTTATGATTTTTCTATGGGCATGGTCAAAATCTCCTGTATGGAGAGCCTCTTCTCAGGTTTTTTCCCGAAGGCCTCCTTCTGATTTGATGCTCTAACGACTATCGCTGTGTCGGCTCCTTCTCCGGTGCCTCCTACAGCTATAACCTTGGTGTGAGGTTGCACTTTCTCCATCTCTACAGCCGCCACAGAGATCTCGATAGCCACCTTCATTCCTTGGCCGAAGGAGTAGAGGGTTTCTCTTACGGCGTTCCAGGGCTCTCGGCAAAAAGGTAGTAACGTCATGTCGAAAGCATCTCTACGAAGTCTTATAGAAGTCCCCTCAGGAGTCTTTTTTAAACGGCTTCGAACAAGCTTTCCAAGCAGGTCTTGGTCGGAGGGTATTATGCGTTTACATGCGGATACGGTTTCCTCCTCTGAAACCGTTACAACTTCAGCCTCTCCCTTTAACTCTTGAGAGAAGATATCGGCGGTTCTACCCGTGGTAACTGGAACTACGACCGTCTTCACGTCTCCAAGTCTAAGCCGCTCCTTCACTGCCTCAAGTACTGAATTAGTATTCAAAAAGCCAGCTCTATCAAAATATGAGATGTTTCTCTTTACGACCGGCAAAATCAGTCACCTAGACTGCCCTTTACCTTAACATGCCCCCTTTATAAAAATTATATAAGATTCTCTATTTTAATACTAGTCTATTTTGATGCTATCGAATCATTGAATCCGTAAAGCGCGCGCTATAATTGTAGTACGCGTATTCCAATTAACGCAATGTATGATTACAGGTTGTTACTAGAGAACTCTTTACTAGCCGATAGACTTGGTTACGTTTGCCTTACCGGTGGAGATCGTTTCTCTCTCTAAAATGTATAGCGCAAGCTAAGAAAAATCTCGACACCGGTTAGTTATGGTCCGCAGGATGCACTATTTAGACATGCTTACCTCTATTGCAGGAAGAATTTCCTCCTCCAGTTCCGATAATTCTATTGCCTCCTTTAAGAAATGGTCGTAGTTGAATACTCCCTTACCAACTTTTCGCGCATCCCCCAGGATTTTCCTTTCTAGACGGTACTTTAGATCACCGACAGCCAAAGCGCCGATTCCGTAAATGTTCGGCAATACCTCTTTCAGATCATGTTTCGGTTTAACAATTGCAACGCCTGGAGGTGGAACAGCGTTTGAATCCGCTAAAATTTTTATTCCCCTTGACTTCTTTAACTTCTTTACGACTTCCATCGGTACCAGTTCCACTCCAGCCGCTCCTGTTCCGAGTATTATGTCAGCATCTCTTATCGCGTCGTAAGTTTCTGCTTTGGAGGCAACTTGAATCCCCTCTATCTTAACTTTATTCTCTTCTGAAATTGCTCTCGCGACCGATTCTGCTCTCTCCTTCATCCTAGAAGTGAGGAGGGTTCTGCATCCAAGTCTCGCACAAAGGTCGGCTGCAGCCATACCGACTGGGCCCGTACCAGCCAGAATAACTGCTTTTTTATCCTTTAGGCTTTTAAGACCTACCCGTTTTGCTCCCCACCTGATCTTAGCGACTATAGCTGCAGCCGTGGTGTAAGCACCCTTAGGGTCGA
>CAYFVN010000155.1:0-1888 GCA_964346575.1 uncultured Candidatus Bathyarchaeia archaeon | reverse complement strand
CCGGCTTCTTCCTCGTCTTCATCTTCTGCTTCATCATCTCATGGAATGACTTGATGTTCGCCAACACAGTGGGCATAGTGAACGTCTTACTACTCCAGCCTCGAATCCTCGAATTCATGTCTGGCGCAAGGGTTCTATTTACCCAGATGGCGGCGGCCGGCATCCTATCAAGTCTCCCCGTCGTCGTGCTAGCTGTCATTATGCAGAAGCAGATAATCGCGGGAATAATGAAAGGCGCAATCAAGTAATCCCGTGAGATCATGATAAATGGCTGAATATGATTTAATCCTTAAGAATAGCCGAATTATCGATGGTACAGGTAGCCCTTGGTATTATGGCGACATAGGCATTAAAGATGAAAGATTAAAGACTACCGGCAAGGTAAGTTCAGCTGACGCTGATGAAATTATTGAGGTTAATAAGTTAACTGTTGCGCCAGGATTCATAGATATTCACAACCATTCGGATCTGATGTTACTATTAGAGAACCATGCAGAAATTCTTGCACCGTATATCGGACAAGGAATAACTACATTGGTGATCGGAAACTGTGGAATTAGCCCAGCACCTGTCAATAAAGAATCACTGGACATCATGAAAGGGTATGTTGAAATGATAGGTGGCGATTACAGCTTTGATTGGAATTGGTCTTCATTTGATGACTATCTTAACATATTAGAAAAACAAGGAGTTCTATTTAACGTTGCACCGTTAGTGTGTCACGGGGCCATCAGATTTGCAGTAATGGGCGCCAAAGCTTATGAACCAAACCCTAACGAAATGGAGGCGATGAAAACATTGCTGGATCAAACAATGAAAGAAGGCGCATTTGGCATGTCCGTAGGCCTGATCTACCCACCGGGCATGTGGTCAACTACTGAAGAATTAGTGGAACTCGCAAAAATCGTGGCTAAATACAATGGAATATTTACAAGCCATATTAGAGGCTCTAGCGAAATAGATATCCAAGCGGAGAAGGAACTGATCGACATCGGTAAAGAATCAAAAGTCAGATTGCATCGTTCTCATCATGAAGCCTGCGGAATCGAACACTGGGATAAGGTATTGAAAACTATGGAGATGGAGGAGAAGGCGAGAAGCGAAGGGATCGATATAGCCACTGATGTAATACCTTACCCATTCGTTAATACATACTTAAACGCCGTTTTCCCACCATGGGCGTTGGAAGGCGGAGTAAATAAATTAATCGAACGTTTAGAAAATTCTGAAACCCGAGAGAAAATAAAAAAAGATGTAGAGGAAACAGTCCCTTCTTGGCCTCCATGGCGTCCAGGATCATGGCCCCATAACTTATCAAAAGCTTTCGGATGGCAAAACATCTATGTTTTATCAGTAGCAAACGTAAAGAACAGCGAATACGAAGGCAAGAGCCTAGCAGAGATAGCTGAAGCAGAGAACAAAACCCCCTTTGAAGCAGCGGCTAAGCTTACTATAGAAGGCAGCGGAAAAGTAATGGCGTTATACTCGGGAGTAACGGGTGACTTAAAAAATGAAAAGTATTTACAATATTTAATAAAGCACAGGCTGACCGCAGTCTGTTTAGATGCACTGCTAATTGGAAAAGGTGTACCCCATACAGGAGCATACGGAGCTTTCCCAAGACTTCTTGGACGTTACTCCAGAGAACAAAAGATTATTCCAGTAGAAGAGGCCGTGCGTAAAATCACCTCGTTACCAGCAAACCGAGTATTTCTAACCGACAGGGGAGTTTTAAGAGAAGGCATGTTCGCGGACATCACAGTATTCAATCCTGAGACAATTATGGATAAAGGAACGCGTTTAAACCCTAAACAGAACCCTCAAGGCATAGAATACGTAATCGTTAACGGAAAAGTAATCTTTGAAAAAGGAAAATACAATCTCAGCA
>CAYFVN010000154.1:0-3319 GCA_964346575.1 uncultured Candidatus Bathyarchaeia archaeon | reverse complement strand
AGTTTTTAATCGAGGAAGCAGGGTAAGAGGCTGTATCATCAGACTAATCGAATCTTTGAGGGATGAATACGGTTGAGCGGCGTAGTGGGTGTGACTGAAAAGTCGTATAATCCAATCGTAAAGGAGCCGGAGATTCTCGAGTGGTGGAATAAGAACAGAATATATTGGAAGACTAAGGCTTTGAAGCGTGGAGGACCGAAATTCTACTTCTTAGACGGCCCGCCCTACGTCACTAATCCACCGCACGTAGGCACTGCATGGAATAAGCTTCTGAAGGATGTCTTAATAAGATATAAACGGATGCAGGGCTTCGATGTGCGAGACCAGCCAGGATATGACTGCCATGGCCTCCCGATAGAGGTTAAGGTCGAAGAAAACCTTGGGATAAAGAGTAAAAAAGATATCGAAAGCATCGTTGGTGTGACTAAGTTCATCTCTAAATGTAAAAGCTTTGCTATGAAGAACGCTGAACAACAGACATTGATATTTCAGGATTTAGGAATATGGATGGATTGGAGTAATCCTTACCTAACTCTACGTGACGAATATATGGAATCGGTCTGGTGGATCATTAAGAAGATCCATGAAAGTAGTCTACTAGAAAGTGGATTGAGGGTCGTCCACTGGTGTTCTAGATGTGAAACTGCTCTTGCAGGTTATGAGGTCACCGACGAGTATAGAGATGTTAAGGATCATTCCATCTATATTAAGATGCCTCTGAAGATTAAAAGAAGGAGTTACATACTGATATGGACTACTACTCCTTGGACGATCCCAGCCAATGTAGCAGTTATGGTACATCCTAATGAGGATTACGTCGAGGTTGAAGTTCAGGGAGAACGATACATACTGGCGAAAGCTAGATGTGAGCCCGTTTTTAGGGAGGTTGGAATCCCATACAAGGTGAATAGAATCTTCAAGGGCTGTGAACTTGAAGGGATGAGGTACACCCACCCACTGGAGAGTGAGGTACCGATCCAAAGTAGGCTAAAGAATGCCCATAGAGTAGTCTTAAGCCGCGAATATGTGTCTATGAACGAGGGCACAGGCTGTGTCCACAGCGCCCCAGGGCACGGCGAGGAGGACTTTGAGGTCGGATTGGAGTACGACTTACCAATATTATCTCCCGTAGATGAGATGGGGCTGTTCACAGATGAGGCAGGGAAATACTCAGATAAATATGTTAAGCAAGCTGATGAGGAGATAATTGCAGATCTTAAAGATAAAGGCTTACTTCTACACCATAATATGGTGATACACTCATATCCTCATTGTTGGCGATGTAAGACGCCTCTAATAATGAGAGCGGCGGACCAGTGGTTTATTAAGGTCACGGCTTTCAAGAATAAATTAATTGAAGAGAATACTAAGGTTGCTTGGATTCCCAGATGGGCTGGGAGTAGGAGGTTCGCGGACTGGCTTAAGGGGGCGAGAGATTGGGTCATATCTAGACAGAGGTTCTGGGGTGTACCACTCCCAATCTGGATTTGTGAGGAATGCAAATCAATGGCAGTGATAGGGTCAGCAAAAGAGCTCATGGATAAGGCTTTGACCCCTCCGGCTGAGATTGATCTCCATAGAGACTGTGTCGACGATATTAAGCTCGGATGTAAATGCGGAGGATCTATGGAGAGGATATCCGATATTGTCGATGTATGGATGGATTCGGGGGTTGCATCTTGGGCTAGCCTCAAATACCCGTATGAAGAGGAGGAATTTAAACGATGGTGGCCGGCGGATGCTATAACAGAGGCTCACGACCAGACTAGAGGTTGGTTCTACACTCAGCTGATCACGGGGGTATCATGCTTCGGCGAGGCGCCTTATAAGGCTGTGATGATGCATGGACATGCTCTAGATCCTAGAGGACAGAAAATGAGCAAATCGATTGGAAACTTCATATCCCCCCAAGATGTCATAGCAAAGTATGGGAGAGATGCCCTTCGTTTATATGAGCTGCAGAGCACCGTATGGGAAGACTTCAGATTCTCTATGGAGAAAGTAGAGGATGCCTATAGAGACATCCAAGTGATCTGGAACGCCGTATCTTTCGCCAGCCTCTACATGAATTTAGATAGCTTTAGACCTTCTAGATGGCCCATCGAGGAGATGTTCGAATACATGCGTATCGAGGATAGGTGGCTCCTTTCCCGGACAGAGAAGCTTAAAGCGAGAGTTACGAAAGCTATGGATAGCTTCGAGATCCATGAGGCAGCTCGGCAGGTAAGGAATTTCATAGTTGAAGATCTGAGCCACTGGTATATACGCCTGGTTAGGAGGCGTTTCTGGCTTGAGAAAGAAAGCCCGGATAAGTTAGCAGCTTATACTGTGCTCTCTCACGCGTTGAAAGCTTGGATTCACATTGCGACTCCATTCATACCATTCCTAACTGAAGCCGCTTATAAATCGGTCGTGGCTCCTACGAGCGAGGGATCTCCTGAAAGCGTTCACATGCTTAAATGGCCTGAGGCTCACCTCGAATGGGTGGACGATCGTTCGGAAGAGCATATGGAGATCGCTAAAAAAGTGGTAGCTGCAGCGATAAGCGCCAGACAAACTCTTAAGCTGAAGTTAAGGCAGCCTGTAAATGAGCTTAAAGTGTTCACGGACGACATGAAGATTAGAAGAGCCGTCCATAAGCTTAGAGGCATAATACTTGAAGCCGCCAACACTAAATCTTTAAAATGTTCCGATGTGAGGGATGAGACGAAAATTGAAAAGTTGGTCGCCGTCCCTAATTTCCAAGCTATTGGCCCAAAATTTAGAGATAAAGCTACTCGAATAGCTGAGATGGTGAAGAGGTTAGACGGCGTTGAGGTTTTAAACTGGATGAGGGAGAAAGGATTCTACGAGCTGAAGTTGAAGAGTGAGAAGTTGCGTTTAACTCCTGATATGGTGAGATTCAGAGAGGAGATTCCTGAAGGCTTCGCTAAAGGTGAATTCGATGGAGGTAGAGTCTACGTCGATAGCCGGTTAACCGAAGAGCTTAGACGTGAAGGTTTGGCTAGGGACGTGATAAGACGCGTTCAGGAGATGAGACGCCTCATGGATCTGCCTGTAGAAGCGTTCATAGACCTACGCATAGTGGCTGACATAGAAGGCGATGAGGAACGTCTAAAGGATTATGAAGGCTACATCAGAGAGGAGGTTAGAGCCTACAACCTAACCCTAGATCACCTACCGTCAACTATACTTGAGGGTGCATCCTTTCAGAAGACTTGGATGATAGAGGGAAGACTCTTTCAAATAGGGATTAGCAAAGTTGAAGCTGGGATTGATAGTTAATCCTATAGCAGGGATAGGCGGTTCGGTCGCCTTA
>CAYFVN010000153.1:0-2149 GCA_964346575.1 uncultured Candidatus Bathyarchaeia archaeon | reverse complement strand
AGAATATCTCTTGGTGCGCGAAAGATTATTACATATTTTTATTTACATATTTTTATGAGATGATTTCAAGGATTTGTTGTGATTAGTTTTGATTGGTATGGTTTCTTTAGTGGTTTTATGTCAGGTGTGGGAATGACAGGTTGGTTAGGCGCAATTCTAATATTGAGACTGTGAAGGTGACTTATCGCCTGGTGGTAATGAAATGATAAAAATAAAAGATATCTATTCTGACTCGAAAGGATTTCAAAAAATTGTGTATTCAGAGAATGACCAATACGAGACAGAAGCGTACGTATCATCCAGAGCTAAAAAATCATTAGATGAAGGTATCAAAAGTGGTTTTTGGTTACTGCAAATTCAATCTACGGTATCTGGTGGCATGATACGGTTTATCATGCTTCCTGAGGATGTTCCTGAGGTAAAAAAAGCTCTCGGAGTCACGGATGAGCAGATAACAGGCAGACAAGTTATAAATTTTGACTAATCCATGGAGACGAAATGTATAGTATCGCGCGTGTAAAGGCTAGAAGAATATCGAAAATTAAATAATCTAAGTTTGAAATTAAGCGCAATTTTTTATAACAGAATTGTGCGTGATCTAGGGCTTACGATAAAAGCTTCACAACTTCCCTTACCCTGAAGCATAATTTCCCCCCTTCATGATATAAAGTTCCCCTGGCTTTGAACCGTGAATCCTTCTTCATGAGGTTCAGAGGACCCTCAAAGTCCTGTGGCGTCACCCTAGCCCTCCACTTATCGTCTATCCATACGACAGCAACACCGGGATAGATCTTCTCAACCAACACTTCGTAAACATCCCTCTGCTGAACTCTGTCAGTGACTAGCTCGTGAACGGATGATGCGAACACCCTATCCCAACTCGGCTTCCCCACCAGCCCATCCATCCTAAGCTTCTCGACAGCCGATCGAATAACAGCTGGAGTCAACCCCTCATCCCAAACCATCCCCTCAACCAGATCCTCGATCAATACTCCTTTGTCTCCAGCTCTCAGAATCCTTTTATACACAGGCCTTGCTGCCTTCTCCGTCTCTTTGAGGAATCCTCTCACTTTCTCTTCCTCAGGCTTTGCGAGTTCAGGTTCCGCTTTAAGCATTTGAGCTTCCTTCGTGATCTCTTCAATCTCCTCCCCTGAGAGTCGATCATACTCAGGCTTTGGCCCAACCCGCATCAACGTCTGCAACTTCTTGTTCAGGCTTCCCGTAATCTTTTTCATCCTCTCGACCCTGCGTCTACTGGCGTAGAGGTAGGCCATGTCATAGGTATCACGGGCAGTAAGTATCACGGCTTTACCCGCCGTCTTCCGTCCCGTCCGCCCCCTTCTCTGGATATACCTGATCTCGCTGGGAATAGGCTCATAGAAGACCACAAGGTCCACGCTGGGAATATCTAAACCCTCCTCCGCAATACAGGTGGCGACGAGCACCTCTGTATCTCCTTCACGGAAATTATTTATGATCTCAGCCTGTTCATCCTGGGTTAAGCCAGGATCACCTTCCTTGGAAGCTTGGCCGACAAACCGTTCAACCGAGACACCGCTGCTCTTCAACCGATCTACAAGATGTGATGCGGTATCCCTGTACTGGGTGAAGACCAGGACCTTGGAGTTAGGATGGTAGCCTAGTTGCCCCTCTACCTCCCCCTTCATTAACGATATCTTAGGATGATCGAGACGGGAGTTCTTGTCGAGAAGCTTTCTAAGCGTAAGATAGTTCGAGTTGTTTAGGATGGTCTTATAGCTTTTCTTCTCTCCACTCTCTTTTTCTACTCTTTTAAGGAATGCTTTGAGGGTTTGTATTCCCTGGGTTTCATGCAGTTCTAAAGCATGGAAGAGTGTAAGGGCGGCGGATTGGGCTACTATGGCGGTGTAGAGTGGCCCCCTCTCCTCGTCGATCGTCTCCTCCAAGTGGTAGTGCAGCTCCTCCCCCGCCTCCAGAAGGTCACGTCGGCTTACAAATTCTGGTCTCCTCTTAACCACGCCTAGGCGGTTAAGCCATCCCAGCTTTTCATTCAGCATCCCCCTGATGATTCTGGAGATTTCCTGATATTCATTTGGTAGATCCACGTATTTCCATTCAACCTTGACTGGATTGATGTAAGGCGCAACATCAGCATCCTCCTCTGAACGGT
>CAYFVN010000152.1:0-1969 GCA_964346575.1 uncultured Candidatus Bathyarchaeia archaeon | reverse complement strand
TGTTTTCCTATAAGGTGGAATAAGATGAGAGAAATAACATACCTCGAAACTCTCAGAGAAACCTTAAAGGAGATAATGCACGAGGACGAAACGACGTTTTTAATGGGCGAGGACGTTGGGAAGCAGTTTGGAGGACCCTGGAAGACGACCCAAGGTTTAGGAGAAGAGTTCGGCGATGAAAGGGTAAGGGATACGCCCATCTCTGAATTAGCTATGGCTGGAATCGGCATCGGAGCAGCCATGACGGGCATGAGACCGATTATCGAATACCAGTTCAGCGATTTATTGGCATTGGCGATGGATCAAATCTGCAACTTGGCCGCGAAGATAAGGTACATGAGCGGGGGGCAAATCAACATTCCATTGATCATTAGAACTCCGATAGGAGGAGGGATTAGGTTTGGAGCCGTTCATTCACAATGTTTGGAGGCGTGGTTCATGCATATGCCCGGATTGAAAGTAGCTTTACCATCTACACCATACGACCTTAAAGGATTGCTTAAAACCGCGGTGAGCGACGGCAATCCCGTAATGTTCTTCGAACATAAGAAGCTATACCCATTGAAGGGTCGTGTGCCCGATACGAGTTACTTTATACCTTTTGGAGAGGCCGATATTAAAAGGCATGGAAAAGATGTCACGGCAATAGCCACATCAAGGATGGTCCACGAAACTATAAAAGCGGCGGATATCTTAGCAAAAGAATTGGGAATAGAGGTTGAAGTGATCGATCCTAGAACACTCGTCCCACTTGACGAAGAGAAGATAACTGCGTCAATAGAGAAAACTCATCGGGCCATCATCATTTCTGAAGATTGCTTAACAGCAGGAGTAAGCGCCGAGATCGCCGCCGTAATCGCTGAAAAAGCATTCGACAGCCTCGATTCTCCGATTAAGAGGTTGGCTGAACCCAACACTCCAATACCATACAGCCCTCCCCTAGAAAACTTTCTGATCCCAAACGCAGAAACGATCGTCGAAACCATAAAAGAAGTTGTCAGCTGAGTTCATAGGCCGACAAAAACACATGGAGAATGAAAGTCTTATGGAACGTCCCCGTAGCACACTCTAAGTTTATAACTATCGTCGGTCCTTTTGAAGTTCCATGGATCGATCTATGATAGAGAAGACGCTTTCAACCAATTGATCCTTTTCAATGTTTTTTCTATTCCAGGTAGCGAATCTTCGACCTTTCGGATGTCGTCGGGTTAATTCCTTCAGTTGAACTTTGGTCAATGATTTTATGGCCGCCAGTTGAGGGGCATCCTCGTACGTGACGAAGGAAACGGCAGTTCCCCGTTCTCCGGCACGTCCGGTCCTTCCCACCCTGTGGAAGTACGTTAAGGGATCGTGTGGCATATCGTAATTTATGACGCAGTCTATATCCACGATGTCAATACCCCTACCCGCCAGATCCGTTGCAACTATCACGCTTCCCTCAGAGTCCTTAAAATGTCGTAACACCGCTTCCCTTCGAGGTTGGGGCAGTCCTCCGTGAAGTTTTTGCGTAACGATCATTCCCTTGAGTTTTTCCACCAACCAGTCAGCCTGTCGGCGGGTAGCTACGAATATCAGAATCTTTCTCCACTTGAACTGTTGGATTAACTCGTATAACGTCTGGAGTTTAAATCTGCGTTTAACTACACAATAAAGTTGTTCTATGCTCTCAACCGAAATCTCATCCTTATCGACGAGAATCTTCACAGGCTTATTCATGGAAGTTTTCGCGAGTTGAATCACATCCTCTGGCATGGTCGCCGAAAACATACAGGTCTGCCTCTTTCCAGGAAGATGGGAGATGATGAACCGTACATCATCGATGAAGCCCATATCGAACATTCTATCGGCTTCGTCTATCACCAGAATACTCGTTTCGTCGAGACGTAAAGTGCCTCTGGAAAGATGATCTATGAGTCTCCCCGGGGTCCCTATCACCACATTGGCCTTTGGGATTTCCTTAATCTGTCTA
>CAYFVN010000151.1:0-2976 GCA_964346575.1 uncultured Candidatus Bathyarchaeia archaeon | reverse complement strand
GAGAGAACTCCCATCACAAAGGTTTAATTATCTTAGAATATTATGTCCTTAGCTCTCATCTTAAGACACTCTAATAAGCATCTAGCTTTAAGTCTCTTGGGAGGCTGTTGGAATTGGATTTGGTGGGTGCAAATTGGAGAGACGTAGAGGCCGGTCTTAAGAATATTAAGACGGCGGTTCTTCCAATGGGTTCATTAGAGGAACACGGGTATCATCTCCCACTCTCAACGGATACCATGATTGCAGAGTCGCTGGTTAAAGAGTTGGCCAAAAGTAGGAGGGTGATCGTGCTACCTCCGGTATGCTATGGACTATGTAGGACAACGGCGGCGTTTCCCGGAACAGTCTCGATAAGTTTCGAAGCTCTGAGGCTTACAGTTGGGGATATCTGCGAAAGTCTAATTCAGCAAGGACTGACCGGTATAGTTATAGTCTCAGGGCATCTCGGGTCCGCTCATATCTCAGCATTGGAGTTGGCGGCAGATAAATTATGCAAGGAATATGAAAGTGTCAGGATAGCGTTGTTCAGAATAGACCGTGCATTAAGAAATGCAAGGAAGCTTCTGGACGACCCTCTAGACATGCACGCCGGCGAAGTTGAAACTTCACTTATGCTGGCGTTACATCCCGAATTGGTCAATCGAGAATCTGCTGTGGATGAGCATCCAAATTTTCCAGATCACCTCCGATGCTCAGATCCTAGAGCCGTAATGAGATCCGGTGTAATGGGTAGCGCTACCTTAGCATCAAGAGAGAAGGGTTTTAAGCTGGTCACCCTCATGTTAAAGGAGCTTTCAGCACTGATAGAAGGCTTGGAAGGTGAATGATTGTAACCTTCAACCTTTTATATCTGTTAGCTAAGAGTTGATGGGGGATCTGCCATGAGTAATTTCAAAAGGAAAGAGATAATGGTTGATGAGAATCTCTCCAGTATATTAAATGTACCAATAGGATCTCACATAAGCTTTGCTGAGCTGACGAAGAAGGTCTACGACTACATAAATGTTCAAAATTTAAGGATCGGCCCAACTTTAAAGGCTCGATCCAGGCGAAAGAGAGAGGCTAAAAAGCCGCGATTCTGTTTCAAATGTGGATCGGAGTTGAGTCCCAACTCAAAGTTCTGCGACAGATGCGGCAGGATGCAGTAGACCTTAAATGGGCTTGTCAAGTTTTAGGCTTTGGATATGTTGTGAGGAGGCTTAGGATTGGTTGAAGTGGGTATAGTAGGATACGGCGTATATATACCTGCAGGTAAGGTTGACACGTTAAAAATAGTCGAGGCCCGTGAAAGAGGGAGGAAGGATTTAGATGATCTAATAGCGAAAGTGAGAGACGGCCTTCTCCTACAGTATAAAGCGGTAGCGGATACGAGCGAGGATGTAACCACCCTGGCCACGGAGGCTGCGGAGAACGCTCTCAAAATGGGTGGCGCGGATCCCAGCAGTATTGGAACTGTGATAGTAGGCTCCGAATCCAAGCCTTACGCTGTGGGTTCCTCGGCGAGGCACGTTTCCTCCTTCATAGGTATAAGCACTGACACAAATGTATCTGACATAGAGGGTGCGTGTAACGCCGGTCTACAGGCAGCTGATTTCATAAGAGCTCAGATATCCTCAGGATACATAAAACGTGGCCTGGCAATAGGATCCGATATAGCCCAAGCACCAAAAGGAGATCCGCTTGAATACGCTACTGGAGCCGGAGCGGCTGCGTTCCTCCTTGGAACCGAAAAGGAGAGTGTAGCCAAGATAGCTGATATAGTGCATTATTCAAGTTTATATATGGACTTCTGGAGGAGGGAGGGCTACCCCGTCCCACGGCATTTCGGTAAAACAACCGTGGACTCTTATATACGGCACGTAACCGGGGCGATATCCAGCCTATTAAAGAGGCATAAAAACCTCAACCTATCGGACTTCGGTTATATAACCTTCCACCAGCCCTCAGGTTATATGCCCTTGAAGACTTGCCGAACTCTCCTGGAACCGTCGGAGGAGTACATCGCTGAGAAAGATATCCGTAACCGTATACAACTTACAAAGGAGGATATTAAGGAGAAGGTGACCCCCTGGCTCAAGGTAATAGATATTGGAAATACTTACTCCGCATCTACGATGATCGGGGTGGCCTCAATACTTGATCATGCTAAACCAGGGGACAACATACTGGCCGTATCGTATGGCTCAGGCGCATACGCCGCGGCCATGTGGTTGAAAGCCGAAGACTCCTTACTCAAAAAGAGGGGAATAGTCCCAGGAGTAGAAGATTATATAGATCGAAGATTCGAGCTGAGCCTCTCAGTCTACCAAAGCTACATGAAGTCTCATATCACGGGGAGGAAACGCCTTCTATCGTATCCCAAAACCATAGGGAAGGTAGAACCCCTATCCGACTCCTATATGACGGTTCAGCTCTGTGAGGAATGTAGACGCGTCTATCATCCACCCAGAGATAAATGCTTAAGGTGGGAATGCGAAGGCCCCCTGACCGCTTACGAGCTCCCGTTAAAGGCGGTATTGAAGGAGTTTACGAGGTTACCGATAAGAGGCAGGCTCCTCTCGTATTACGATATACTGCGTGGAGGCAATGTACTGCTGATCGACTGTAAGCGCAACGATCTGAAGGAGGGCTTAGAGCTCGAAGCCGTTATACGAAGGACTTCCCATGAAGGTAGAGACGGGCTGATCCATTACGGCGTATGTTATCGTCCAGCCTTCAGAACAAAGTATCAAGGCTATAATGCGTCTTAACCAATAAACATATACGTAGTATCCGATAATAGAAGTTACGAACCGTATTAATTCGGCTTGAACACTCGGGATTCATTTATAAACTACAGGTTAAATAAAGTAGATTTCGGTGAGATGAAGGGTTGTCTAAAGCTAGTAAAGGGACGTTTATCGGCAGAATAACAGAAGCCCTGAAAGAGCAGATCCAGAAAGCGGTATTCTCCGGGTTGAGAAGAGGTCTAATGAA
>CAYFVN010000150.1:0-8351 GCA_964346575.1 uncultured Candidatus Bathyarchaeia archaeon | reverse complement strand
CTCGATGAAGCTCTATGAGCTTCCTCCAATTCCCATCATGAATTTTATTGCATCCATGGTCGTGCTCACCATAATATTCGGCGCTGTATGGGGTCTGATATACTCAACGCTTTATAACTCGATTCCAAGCGTCGGCGTCTCGAAAGGTGTACTTTTTGGTCTGATGATCTGGTTGATCAAAGACGTCATGGGCGGTTTGTATATTGCCCTTACTGCCACGTTGGTTGATATGGCGATCGCACTGATCTTTGTCGGAATCTTCATACAGATCGCCTATGGTTCACTGCTTGGGGCGCTATATAAAAAGTAGGCAATCAGCTATGGTATGATGCGCGCGCTAAGGTATCCATCGAGTAAGTTGGGGAAGGTATATTTTTATCTCGGACCGTAGGAAATCCTATCGAGAGGATGAAGCCGGGGTGGCTCAGTTGCGGCCAGACCCTTATTAGATGGGCTTGAGCGTTGGACTCATAATCCAAAGGTCGCGGGTTCGACTCCCGCCCCCGGCACCTAAAATCATTCTTTCTAAATGAAATAAGCCCATTTTGAAGGTTTTCATTTCCCGACGAATCTCTACTGTCATACGTATGCATACGTATAGAATCATGATTTAGACGTCTTATCGTCTCTTCTAGATCTTTCTCGGTTAATCGACTTATGTTTTGTCCTAGCTTAAAAAAAATGGGTACGTATTTTTATACGAACCGTCAAATAATTAATGTGGTGGATCAATCGAATAGCGACCAAAATAAGCTTAACAGAAGCATTCAAGAAAATTGTTTAGATATTATCTCTTTTATATGTCCTAACTGTAAAAGAAAGATCGATGATTTTTATTGCCTAAATTGTAATAGTAACTTCAATATAAACAGTAGAAAATATTTTAATTTTTTACCTATTAAAGACCTTTCAATCTCTAGCAAGTATGACTTTCGTAAAATGCGCGAGACTTATGAAATAATTAAAAATTTTGTGGGCGCTAGGAAATTCATTGCTGATTGGTCACTCACAAAGATTGAGGATACAAACTTAAAATTATTTGAATATGTTAGAAAGAAATCAGATTTAAAGATTTTAGAGATAGGCTCTGGACGAGGATACTTTTGCAATAGGTTTAATGAGGAATATCCGAAAAACAAATATTTTGTAATAGAATACGAGGCTTATAATTTAGAGTATGGTTTTAAGTTGGGTTTCTTTGATGGCGCTCTCTTTGCATCGCTCGGCTCAGTCTACTCTTTACCTTTTGAAAATGATCAATTTGACATTGTTGTAGCATCTGAAGTACTAGAACATTTAAAACACTTAGATTTGGCTTTATTCGAGATCAATCGTGTTTTAAAGGCAAATGGTTATGTCGTTGCATCTGTTCCGAATTCTTTAATGTACTTGTATCCCTTCCCTCTTATGGTGTCGCTATATCAATCATTAAGACATTATAAGGATGATGAAAAAGGGTTCAAACTATTAATGAAGAGGTTAAAACGACTCGCTGATGATAATAGCAATGGGATATATCATAGACCGTTTTTACCGTTTCAGTTTAGGAATCTGTTTAAAAAGTATAACTACAATATTATAAAACACCTTTCTTCAATACTCTATTTTTATTCTCCACCATTCTCTAATATTATAGAGAAACACCCGAATTCTTTAACTATAAAATTTTTGACGAAGAGGATCATAAAAATTTCAGATCTCCTCCTTGAAAAGGATGTGCCTCTAGTAAAACATATCGGAATTAGACAACATATTCTGGCAAAAAAGAGAGAGTGAGAAGAATTTCTTCGGCCTAACTTTTTAGAAAAATAATAAATTTCTTTTTTTACTGATAATATACCTCAAATTCTCTACTTTTTAATCATTTGCTTCTCTAAGTCTAACCGAAATGCTTAATCTTCGATTACACTTCGGCTGCGAGTAACGAACGCGTTAATTGTAGTTTTACGAGTATGAATATGGACTATAATTTATAATAACCGATGGATTACTTTCGAGATTTGCTAACATATTAACTACTTTTACCTATGGCTCGAATATGAATCCTCAAAGAAGGGTTAGTAATTTGGAATTAAAGGTTGAGAACGAAAGATTACGCAATATTGTTAAAGATTGCCTTATTAGATCTTTCATTCACGAGTTAAAGAATAAGCTTGAGATCAATTCTGATGATGATCTCTTGGATATGGCTTTACTCCAACTATGGGATATAAATACTTTAAATATCAAGCTTCAAACGCACAATCTTCGACGTTTCGACTGATTTGTACTAAAGCGCGCTTTTGCTGTTGACTGGACTATTCTTTACGGTTAGGGTGGGGTTTGTGATGTGTGGCGCACTTACTAAAGCTAGAGCAAAAGAACGGGACCAATAAATTTCTTATTTTATCGAGACGTGTTTTACTCTTGTTTGATTGCTGCTTTGACTTTTTTCATCATTTCGGGATCGTTTAGTTGCTCGTCTGTATAACCGTGGACTTCTTTGGCGTGCTTTACGCCATCTGCCATTAGTTCATCTTCAGTCTCACCACGAGCGACGTAGGAGCAGTCCGTTCCTAAATCTCGGCAAGCCAATTTCAGCGTCATATTTATCTCACAATAAAAAATATATTCCAAAATATCCTTATAAAGTTAATTGTTTTTGATAAAATATCATTTTAAGACTTTTTGTTCTAATCCAGCTCCTTGACCATACCTATCAACTGTACCTTAGCGCGCGCTACTCTCTATAGGCTTGTTCAGTTTTATCCTTGCGCGCGGGGTCTCAAGTGTTTAACCCGTCCATTCTTCAAGCCTACGATCGCCTCGTCGGCCAGGTCGAGGAAGAGCCCCGTCTCCAAGAGGCCCGGGATCGCCCTCAACTCGGCTTCCACCTCGTAGGGATCCTCCATCACCCCGAGGTCGAGGTCTATGATGAAGTTGCCGTTGTCGGTGAATACGGGCCCCAATCTACCCGAGCCCTCCCTCAGGGTGGGAGTTCCCATCTCACCCAGCCTTTTAAGGCACGAGCCCAAGGCGAAGGGGAGGACCTCGACTGGAACCCTATGGTTTAACTTCTCGGATAGCTTCCTCTCCTCCACGATTATTATCCTCCTCTCGGACGCCGAGGCCACAACCTTCTCCCTCAGGAGGGCCCCACCCCCCCCCCTTACCCTGTTCAAAGTTTCCTTCTCCACCTGATCGGCTCCATCCACGTCCAGGTCCAAGCGGGGATTCTCGTATAAACTGGTCAACGGTATGCGATGCATAAGACAGATGAGTTCGGTCTGAACCGAGGTGGGTACGGCCTTGACGTTCACCCTCTCCTCGGTGATCTTCGAGGCTAGGCCTTCGACGAACTTGGCCACAGCCCTACCGGTCCCCACGCCCAGGAGCATACCATCCCTCACGAGGTTTAAGGCTTCCCTCGCGGCTGCAAGCCTCTCCTCGTCGTCGACGGTTGGGCTCAATGGCTAACCCTCCTCATCCATCTCCTCAAGCTTCTTCATAACCTTCAGGATCTCCTTCTTGAGGGGCTCCAATCCCCGAGGCTTGGAGGCCCCTCCCTTAGCCTTTGAGGAGGGGGAGGGCTTCGGGGGCTTCAGGAGGACCGAGGCCTCCTCACCCACCGAGGCCGCGATCTCCTTCATGGCATCCTCGACGGCCTTTATGCGTTCCAAGTATCCGATGTGCAGGTTGTCCCTTACCCTGCCGAGCTCGAGGAGCTTCAGGAGTTTCACACTCCTACCGGTCTCCTCTTCAACCCTTCCGAGCTCTCCACGGTATTTGGCGTTGAGCTTCTCGGCCTCTCCGCCGTGTATTACCCCCTTCTTCTCAGCCTTATCCACGGCCTTCAACACGAGGCGGATCAGCTCCTGCTCCACCTTGGATAACCTCAGGGATGCTTCGGCCTCCTCGAAGGATGGGACTGGCGCTTCAACTTCTCCTCTCTTCCTGCCACGAATCTTGAATATGCGTTTCAAATCAAACTTCAAGCTCTTCACTTCCCGAGTGGCTCTGTACTTGACGGCCCCTCCGAGGCGGAGTTCTGTCCATAACCTATTTAGCGGCGAGGTCTCAAAAGCCTTTACCCTTCCCTCAGAACCTCATCATCGTAGAGCCTCTCGATCCTATACTTATGGCTGAGCTCCTCGTCGGCCAGGGCTTCGAGGAGGCTCCCAACCTCGGTCCCCCTGAACTGCATTGAGAGTGAATTGTAATAGTCGAAGGTGATCTTCTCGCGCTTTCCAGCGTATATCAGTATCTCCTGGTATTCCATGTCCTTCGAGAGCTTCACATCGACGAGGCCATCAACTATCTTCAGGTCTATAGACCTCCCCCTTGAGCCTACAAACTCTGAAAGTTTCCTCTCATCCTTCATCAAAGATTGAAGCTTCTCTTTATGGCCTTGCTCTTCAAGGGCCAGCTCTTCAAGCAGTCTCCTGCTTCCCGAACTGCTGGCCATCTCCGCGGCCCAACTGTAGAGGCTGATGGACTGCTCCTCCATCGCCACCGCCCTGTTCAGAGCATGCTCGATCTTAGAATCCTTACGGGTCAAATCTCCCACCTATAAAGTGGATTAGAAGCCTCCCTCATTATGAATGTTCCTTTTCTGGTCTTTATGTGAGTTCGAATTCTGATCGCCGTCTTTTATGTCTTTTTCGTTCTTTATTTTTGGGGGTTCATATACGTATTCATGTTTTTGTCATTTTGACGTTAGTCTGTTTGGATAGTTTTTTATGTATTAGTTTAAATGCGATTTATTGTATTTATGTAGTACATACATACTGATGGTGACGATGAGCTTCATACACGCTTTACGGCAGGGTAGGGGTTTAAAGCGCTTCGCGGTGGACTCCACGGCCCACAGCCTGTTCTACGGCGTCATAGGGGGCACCATCGCCCTGGCCTTAGGAGTCGAGTTCGAGGTATACGTGACCATGTCGATAGTGGGCACGGCCATACAGTTCCTGAGCGGCGGGGTCTTCGGAAGGTTCCTAGACCTGATCAGACACCTAGCCAACGTATAGAGCAGGAAACCAAAGCTTCCCGTACGACGGGGACAGGAGAAACCGGTAAAAAACTCTATGGTATGCGGGCTCTGAAGGCTAGGCGGGTTTCTATATCCGTATGATCCTTTTTCCCTTGGAGTAGATGGTGATCGGCCCATCCTCCGAGATGACCATGGCAACGCTCTTGCTTGCTGCGGCGGTCATCTCCGCCGCGCTGCGGTGCCTCCCACCATCCTCGGACGTAACCTCGACCGAGATCCCGGTCGGCGGTTGGGCTAACAGTCGGGTCGAGGACGCGGCGATCCCTCCACTCGCGTCCAGGATCGTGGCGAACTCCTTCGAGGCGAGGTTTATAATGTATTCCTCCTTCTCACCGTCGAAATCCAGCAGCTTGGCGTTTTCAAGTCGGAAGAGCGGCTCCTGGGACTGATTCAAGACCGTCTCGTGATCGCCGATGATGAAGGATCCGCCGAGCCTTCGATTGGACATCTCCACGGCTATGGAGAAACACTTGCAGAGTACGTCGAAGTCGATGCCTTTATCGGTGGCGAGCACCCCCAACTCCTCCAACGCCCTCGGGAAGGGTCTGAACACCCATTTCCCCTTCTTCCACGAGAACGAGGCTTCGGCCTTGAGGGATCCCCCTTCGAAGAGTTTGACCACCCTCAACCTGCCGAAGGAGAAGAATGCCAAGGAATCCCCTACGGTCTTCGTGATATAGGCGTACGGCCTGTATCTCTGCGCGATTAGGGCTGAGGAGCCGAACTCGGCTTTTGGGGACGGCCAGAGGAGCCCGACCTCCCTGAGGCTTCCTGCCTTGTTGATGACGAAGGCGGAGGAGATGCCGTCGACGACACCGAATAGGGTCCCCAGATAGTCGTGCGACTCACGCATATCCTGCTTGGGAAAGGCGATGCAGCCCGTTCCAGGCAAGACTTTCAGGATCTTCTCTGCGTCTCCGACTATTAAGCCCGTCGAGGTCGGCCTTCCCTCCTCTTCTTTTAGGGCGCAATCGTATGAGAGTCGAATGGCATCCAGGATAATATCGCGAGGGATCCCTTTCTCTCGACTCTTGGCCGCGCTATCCTTCCAAAGCTCGTCGAAGGCTTCGGGGTAGCTCTCCGAGGGTAGGACGTACGGCAGCGGAGCATTCGCCGCTAAGAGGATATATGTAAAGGTTCCTGAGAAGAGGGTTGCCGCTATGGCCATGGATATACGCTCTAAGGGGTAGATGAAGATTATCTGGTAGAAGATCGATACGGGTATCCTCAGGTATAGAATGGCGAGTATACTTCCGCTCAGAGAGTCCACTAGAAGGCTTGCGAGCGTCGCTATGAAGAGCCCCAGAACCATCTTCCACCTGAAACTTCCCAGCATAGATCTCATTCTAGACCCCAAGATTATCGCAACTCCGAAAGTTGCGAGGTGTAGGTATGGCCAATTCCAGGCAACCCTGCCCGCGGGCAGCATATACCATATTGCCGATAGGACGAGGAAGACGAGAGCTGCGGGTTTCCAGTGCCCTCTGGAAAGCATCCCCGCCGTGAAGGTTGCAAGTATATTGGGTATGATGGAGAACGGACCGAAGATCCCAGTCTCGGGTTCTAGAACGAGATGCAGGCCGATGCCTAGAATCGACGCGGCGACCCCAAATATTGGACCTAGAACAAGGCCATTTACAGGAAGAAGGATCGTCATCGGGCTTATACTCCCTTTCCCTCCGACCATGGCGAATTTGAAGTGTGGAATGTACTTGATGTAGTACGTTACGACGGCCAGCGCTATCATGGTTACGAGTATGCCGCGTCTCTGTTTGACGAGTCTAGCCAACGATACGTTCGACGATTCCACTATGCCTCGCCGAAACCCTAGTTATTCGATCAGTTCTTAACAGAGGCTACCTCAACCCTTTTGAGGAGCCCTGCATTTATCACAGTACTTTGCCTTCGCCGAAATCACCGCGCCGCAACTTACGCAGTACACTCTTGGAAGGATCAGCGACGGCGCCTGATACTTCTTCAATACCCTCTTCGGCTGTGGCGCCCTACACTTGTCACAGAACTTGGCTTGAGCGGAGATGACATCGCCACAATTGAAACATTTTTTCCTCGGGAGTATAAGCGGTGGAGCCCTCCCTCTTTTAATCTCCTTTACGGGCCTCTCGACGACTCTCTCAACGATCTTCTCGGCAGGTTTCTCAACTATCCTCTCAACGGCTCTCTCGACGAGGGGTGGAGGAACGGCCTCCTCTTTTAGAGCGATTGCCGGAGGCTTCTCCTCTTTTAGGGCTGGTGGAGCCTTCTCTTCTACCACTGCTTTAGGAGGCTGCGTCTTCCTGTAATAGTATAGGGCTATAGCCACAATTATGATTATCATCAGCAATATTATGGCGAGCCATAGGGCATAGTCGTAGATGAAGGCCAACCCGTACTTTTCGAGGAACGGTACCTCCATCACCTCAAAGTCGATCACCGAGCTCTTCGAGCCTGTATACGCGTTGCTCCCTTCCCATTCAGCCCTCACACGCCAAATCCCAATGTATGCCTGAGGTACCAATCCAGTAAAGTCTGGGTCGTACGAATCGGTGAAATATCCTTCGGAGTCTGACTTGACGGTTCTGGTAAACTCGGTTCCATCCGGCCTCGTATAGATCAGCTTTACGGTCGCCCCTTCTACCGGCTCGGAGATCTCTCCTTTAACAGCGATGCTGTCCCCTTTTCTCACCTTTGCGAGTGGAACTTCAACGGTCAACTCGGTTTCGATCGGATTGATCTTCAACTTTATGGTGATGGTCTTCACAATGCCCTCGGCGGATCCTTTGACATCTATGTCATAGTCCCCTTTTCCCGCGTCTGTCGAAACGGTAAGTCTAAGGGTTGAAGATTCGGTCTTGGTCGGGGTGGGTTTTATCGATTCGGGGTCGAATGAGAAGATTACACCCGAGGGGATGCCCTCTAAATAGAGGTCGATCTCGGAGGAGAATCCCCCGATCGACTTGGCCTCAACGGTGAAAGACACCGTTTTGTCTATCGTAACCGTCTCTTCCGTAGGGGTTAGGGTCAACTCAAATTCTGTCTTTTCTGGAACCTCAACTACTACAAACGAGTATCTATCTTCGTCTTCACTTGAACCCTCGATGATCAACGCGTATACGTTCGGGTCCACATCTTCACTCACATATACCTTTAAGGTGGAGACAATCGAACCTCCTTCCTTTGGCGTAACCTTTGAAGGTATAAACTCGTACGACATCCCATATGGAGACGCCTCCAGCCTCAGTTCAACCTCCTCGTCGAACTTTCCAAGCGAGTATATAGTCACGTCAAACTCTTTTGAAGATTCTAAACTGATCGTTTTAGA
>CAYFVN010000149.1:0-2427 GCA_964346575.1 uncultured Candidatus Bathyarchaeia archaeon | reverse complement strand
TGATTGCGAGCAGCAATCCCGTAAAGCTTTAACCTCCCGATGACTCCTCTTCTCTTTCGATCCGCTTCTTCTCAACCCGTTTAGCAATAAGGATTGTCCCCTCATATATAGCGAGAAATGGGATCAACAGTATTATATCGCTCACAATCGTAGGGTCGGGGGTTACGATGGCGGTTATTATTATGAACGCCGCGTAGACCATCTTCCTGTTCTTGGCTAAATGTTCGGATGAGAGTATCCCCCGATCGACTAAAAGCACAAGATATACGGGTGCGGTGTATAGGAGGGCTACTCCCAGTATTAGGGAGATAACCATATTCACAAAGTCCTTCACATTTATCAATGGAAGAGCTGCAGCGCTTCTTATGAACCACATCAATATACGGAAAGTGATGGGTAATATCACTAGATATGCTAAGGCGGCTCCAAAGCAGAAGAGTGCCATGAATGAAACTATCATGTATGAGGCGTATTTACGTTCATGAGGATAGAGCGCTGGTCTGAAGAACTTGTAAAGTTCATAGGCTATTACTGGAGAGCTTAAAATAACGCCTACCAGAACAGCCACCATAAGATATACATAGGCGGTGTCCATTAAGCCTCCTGCAATTAGTGATGCCTCTTCAGGTAGAAGATCACTCACCATCCGTCTCATTATCAAGGCGACCAGAGGAGTGTATTCGATAGATGATTCGAATGGCGCGAAGATTGAGGTGAAAAGCTCCCTTATGTCAACGGGAAAGAAGGCTACGAAGAAGCCTGTTGCTACCACTGAAATCACTATCGTCCTTAAACGGTATAAGAGCTCCGCTGTGTGCTCGAGAAAAGTCATCTTCCTCTCTTCGTTCGGGCCACGATTAGACAAGTCTCTAGATCTCTCCTATGGTCGTCAAATAACATTAGGAGTAACTGACCCATTCGAATGTTATCTCTACATAATATTTCTGTGAATAAGGCTGTATTATGAGTCAGGCTTGGGCTTGGGCTTGGGCTTGGGCTTGGATTTAGTTTTAATTTTGGTTTTTGGCTTTGATGAGGGGGCACCCTTGTAGCTTTTCACTATCTCCTCTGATATCTGTTCTAGGGTCTTTCCCTCAGTTTCTAAGCCTAGTTTTTTAGCCGTTCCCACTAGAGTTTCTTCTGCACTCTTTTTTTCAGTTGTCTCAGCAGGAGGCTTCGCTTTACCTTCTGTTTCGACCTTAGCTTTGGAAGTTTCGGGTTTCTCGACCGTCAATGGTTTTGAGATTGTCTGGACAGGCTCCTTTACGAGCTCTTCAAAGCTGCTAGTAGCTTTTCTGTATTCCCTGATCGCTTTACCTAGTGATTGAGCCAGTTCAGGAAGCTTCTTGGGTCCGAAGAATATTAGCGCCACTATGATTATCAGAGCGATCTCCCATGGTCCTATGAAGGCCATTTAGATACCTCCTCGAGTTATCGAGTAAGCGCAATGATATAAAGGTTTGCAGTAAGTTTAGGTTTAGGGTACTTTTGCGACTAAATGAATTTCCATCTTAGATTTTGGGTTCTTCATAAGCTCTATCAGGCGTCGGGATAGACCTGCCGCTGCCTTGTTTGAGAGAATAGCCAAGGTTCTTCCACAGGTGAACATGCTCTTTCTAACTACCAAATCTCTTGGGTCCGTGAAGGATAACGAGGGATACCCTTTACCTACAACCTCTTCTACGATTCCATCCACCTCCATTTGTATGTAGATAGTCGCGTTTGAATTTCTTGCAGCGACTTTGAATTCAGATGACAGCTGTGAAGCAGCCTTTGTAGCTTTAACTCCGACTATGCAATCACCCTGTAAAGTTACGTAGGGCTCAGTTGTGAACTCGAATGTCGTCGGGTGGGTTGCCCGGATTTTCTCGTGGCCTCTAGCCTCAAGTTTCTCAATGATCTTCATTTATTTCATACCTTTATTACAGATACTTCGTGGTGCTCTTGCGTTGAGCTGCGGGGACGGTTACATCGAAGCTAGGCGAAGGCTTATTAATGCCCTTATCAGCGAGGGTATCCTTAGAGATAAAAAGGTCATAAATGCTCTCTCAAATGTGCCCAGAGATATCTTCGTTCCTATAGAGTTCAAACATCACGCTTACTCAGATACGCCTCTTCCCATAGGGTACGGAGGCACCATCAGCGCCCCTCATATGGTAGCTATGATGGATGAAGCTTTAGAACTGAGAGTGGGCTTAAATGTTTTGGAGGTGGGAGCGGGCAGCGGTTATCACGCGGCTACGATCGCGCATATAGTTGCAGGACACGCCTGCTCGGATTCAGGTGGGGGACATGTATTCTCAGTTGATATAGTTCCAGAGTTGGTCAGATTTGCGTTGAGGAATTTGAGGTCCGCTTCGTATAGTGGAGATGTAACGGTTGTCTTAGCCGATGGATCCAAAGGTTTCCGTGAGAAAGCTCCATATG
>CAYFVN010000148.1:0-5024 GCA_964346575.1 uncultured Candidatus Bathyarchaeia archaeon | reverse complement strand
TCAACGCTTCACCTCGCAAATGTCAGCGTTGAAGTATGGTGTTTCAAAGTTACTCTTCAACATGTGTTGGCTTCTCTCCATGTAACACCTTGAATATGTCTTCGATGACCATCTCGCCCATCCTCTTAATAGCTTCGAAAGTGTAAGCTGCTATATGTGGAGTTAATACGACGTTCTCGAATGCATTCTTTAAAAGTGGGTGGTCTTTGGGTGGGGGCTCATCATCGAATACGTCTAATGCAGCCCCTGCTATTCTTCTCGTCCTCAATGCATCGACTAGAGCGTTCTCGTCAATCACTCCCCCTCTAGAAGTGTTAACTATTATCGCATTCTTCTTCATACTTTCAATCTCGGTTCTTCCTATCATGCGATGGGTTTCGGGAGTTAACTTGACATGTAAGGTGATTACGTCTGAACTCTCCAAAACCTTCTCGAGGCTTAGGCATTTAATTCTCCCTCTTTCAATCTCCTCCTCAGGAACATAAGGATCGTACGCCCCAACCGTAGCATCGAATCCTTCAAGTCTTTTGGCCACCCTTCTACCTATAGAGCCGAAGCCTATTACCCCAACGAGTTTTTCCTTCAGTTCATGACCCATGAACTCTGCAGCCTCCCATTCTCCCCTCATTAAGGAAGTGCTGGCACCCAAAATCTTCCTGAGTAAAGTTAAAATCAAAGCTATGGTGTGATCCGCTACGGAATCCGAGTTCGCCTCTGGCGTATAACTAACATATACTTTATGCCTTCTAGCAGCCTCTAAGTCTACGTTATCTAAGCCAACCCCGTGCCTTGCGATTATCTTTAATCTTGACTTGGCACCTCTCGCTATAACGTTTTCAGTAAATTCATCGGTTCCAGCCACCACCGCGTCGTACCTACTAATAAGATTCAACAACTCCACTTCCCTTAGAGCCCTACTGTGTTGGGTAAAGTCAACAGTCCCCAATCTCCTGAGAGACTCCAAGCTCTCGGGAAAGAACCTTCCAAACGACCTTGAAGTAACAAGTATTCTAAACTCTTCATTCAATATGTTTTCCTCCAATTGTTGAAATAACGAATTTTATAAGAGTATTTCGTGCAACTTCGCTTTTGAATCTTAGCTCAACATTGCCTTCTTGATATAATCCGGTCAGAAACGGTTTATGAAGGTTATTCCAACTCATCAAGAATGTGATCTTCCTTATAGCATTACAGAAACAAAGAATTTAACTTAATGGATCGATCGATTTGCGGTTTAATCTCGTATAAAGACTTTCGGGGGTAGAGAGACTGACTATCGGCGTCGAGGAAAGAGAGCTCGCTAGAGAGCTCAACCTCTTGGAAGCTGTTACTATTGGGATCGGAGGCGTCATTGGAGGTGCCGTATACAGCGTCTTAGGGATAGCCATGAGCATAGCTGGTCCGTCGGTCATTCTATCTTTCTTGATCTGCACTTTCACGATTTTAACGATTGGATACAACTACGCTAAGCTTGGGAGGAGATTTCCCTATAGTGGGGCGAGCTACGAATACGTGGCTAGAGCCTTCCCAAACTTAAGCATGATGAAGAGTATGCTAGGAGTTATACTGTGGTTCGGATATATAGTAGCTTCAAGCTTCTATAGTTTAAGCTTTGGGCTCTACGCCACGCACTTCCTACCTTCAGTTCCCCCTAAAATCTTCAGCCTAATTCTTATAGTAGCTTTCCTGTCCTTGAATCTGGCAGGTGTAGGTAAGACCGGTAAAGCTCAAGTTGTCATTGTATTGACTAAAGTGGGAATCCTATGCCTGTTTGTAGCCATGGGTGCTCCATCAGTTAGACTCGACTATTTTAATAACATCTTTCCGAACGGAGTTTTAAGCGTCTTTTCAGCCAGCGTCCTCCTATTCGTAGGGTATTCAGGATTCGAAATAATCGGCACAGCTGGGGAAGAGCTGGAGAATCCGGAGAAGAACCTTAGCAAAGCCATCTACATAACCGTGGCAGTAACTTCAATGTTGTACTTGGTTGTAGCGTTTGTAGCTGTAGGTTTGACACCATACAACTCCTTGAGGGGAAGTAAAGCACCCTTGGCCGAGTTGGCAAGTTTGCTCCTTGGAAGGTGGGGTGGAGCTATCTTAGGCTTTGGCGCTCTACTGTCGACGTCGTCCGCTTTGAACGCTGCCCTATTCGGCTCATCTAGACTGGCCTACGCCATGGCAAGGGAAGGTCTCATGCCCCGTTACTTCTCTTTTCTGAGTAGGAGAACTAAGGTTCCTTTCATCGGATTAATCTTTGCATGTGGTTTAATTGCAGTCATCACCTTGGTAGGGGTGGTTAAAAGCCTATCCGCCCTAGCCAGCCTGGTATTCTTAATCGTATTCTTTATGGTAAGCCTCTCAAACCTTAAATTGAGAGAAGTTACAGGAGCGAACTTGGTCTACCCTTGTCTAGCGATGATCCTATGCATATACTTCATATTGTTCGTGGACTTTATAGTCTGGATCCAACTCATCTTGGTAGTAGCCGTAACAGTTACCCTCTATACTTTAAGTTTTAAGCTGAGATCGAGGGTATCCAGATAGAGGATTCTAAGGTTTGTATATTATCGCTACGGCGCAGGGGGCTTTCCTGGCCACGTGCAGAGCTTTTGCCCCCAGCAATCTCGTGAATGGACCTGGCTTACTCCTTTCCCCTAGAATGATGAGATCGAAGCGATATTTCTCTCCGAACTTTATTATGGATCGCTCAGCGTGTCTCCCCACTAATGCATGGGGGGTTATAGGCCGGGCTATGTGACGGCTAAGTAGCCCCACCTCACGAAGGAATGATCTTTCCTCGCCTTTAATAGCCTCGTCGTCTAAAGCGGATATAGGTGTACTTGTGGGGAGTGTTACCACATGAAGCGCCGTGATCATGAAATCTCTCGTTGTTGCGCTACTGGTTAAGATCGCTGCAAGTTTCATGGCCGCCATGTTCTCCTCCAAGTTCCTGATTGGGACAAGGATCTTTTGCAGCGTATGCGCGACCTCGATACCCTCCCAATCAGCTATAGGAGACGTAACAGCGACAACAGTTTTCTTAGACTTTCTTATCACGGTCGATGAGATGCTTCCGAACAACTGTTCTCGAAGTCTCCTCTTTCCTCCTATAACTATCAGGTCGCAGGGCTCCTCCTTAGTAAGTATAATCTTAGCTGCGGCGTCTCCAGGAAACTCTTCTATCTCGAGCTTCACGTTCATACTGGAAGCCTTTTCAGATGCAACGAGCTTCAACCTGTTAAAGGTGAATTCTCTACCATCTTTTTCCTCAGCTACATGAAGTATACGCACTATGGCGTCGCTGCACTCAGCCATGTAAAGCGCCGTCATTAAAGCCTCAATCTCAGCTGGAAACCCCTCCAAAGGCAGGAGTATCCTATCAAGGCCTATGTAAGTACCCCATTCATCAGAGAAGAGAAAGCTCAAAATGGATCACCGCTAAGCCTTCCGACTACTCCCCTCAATCCGAACATGGTATTTGCGTTAAAATAAAGATATCCTAAGATATTCAGGGCTAGGCCACTACTACCATTATATATGGCGTATGACAGTTCTAACATTCATTAAGATCTTGCGTTGGTATTCAATATGCGCGTATATATTTCAGGAGGATCAGCGAGTATTCCATTCAATAGAAAAATCGTTTTCTCGTGAGTGATCGTTATGCTCGGTGAGGCTCTCTCGGTTGCTTCGGCTCTCTTGATGGCCGGCTCTACGATCGTTTCAGCTAAGGCGTTGAAGTATATCGACCCGTTGAGTGCGAACACCTTAAAGACCTTATTCTCAGCTGTTTCGATGATACCCATCGCCTTTGCAATGGGTGAAATACCGACTGTATCTAACCTGGACGTTTACGGTTTATCCCTGGTGATCCTAGCTGCTATAATAGGATTTGGTGTGGGTGATACTTGTCTATTTAAAAGCATAACTATCATAGGCGTTTCAAAGTCTTACATGATAGCGTTTACTTTCCCTTTATTTTCTATGTTCTTCTCAAATTTATTTCTGGGGGAACCATTCCTTTTGAAGTATCTTATTGGTGCACTCATAATATTTTTTGGGATCGTGAATATTTTAGTTTATAAGAACAGTAAAGACACAAAGGAGAGTTCAAAGGGTTTGCTAGCCGCATTTGCCGCTGCTATTTTATGGTCGCTTGGAACGGTCTTAGTCGCTCTTGGAATTAGGAGTATAAGTATCATCTCGGCTAATGCCATCCGGTATCCATTCCTGTTTCTATTCATGCTTCCAATCTCTCGACCATGGAGGAAGAAGCTGAATCTGAATAAAGGAAATTTGGCTTTGTTGGCGGCGTCTGGAATCTTAAGCATGACACTTGGAGCGGTCGCCTTCCTATTCGGCATTCAATTTATAGGGGTTTCAAGAGCGGCGCCTCTACACTCATCCTCACCCGTTTGGGCGTCTTTGATGTCGATTTTCTTATTAAGAGAAAAGGTTACATGGAGGGTTATTACGTCTTCACTTTTAGTTGTTGCAGGAATATACTTTCTAACTTAATGAAAAACTTGACAGGAAAATTATCGAATTTCAAACGCACGATTAATTGCCCGTGTAAAAGCGGATGATAGGAGTAATTAGCTGAAACTCTTCAAAGACATAAGTTCGGAGTTACCTTATACATTAAAATTTTGGTAATGAACGTTTTATAAAGATTACAATATTACTCCCGATTCAGGGAGCAAAATTCTTTGAATTTAAGGACGGTCGGTCTGCCACTGCTTTTAGGGATTTTAGGTTCGGTCATTTTTTCCTGTTATTCTGTATCAGGAGTTCCACTCTCATGGACTCAGGTTAACATGGACGGATTCGGAGACGTAGAAAATGTTGCAGCCGAGGATTGGATAAAGTTCGGTGAATATATTTACATTGGAGTCGACAACGAAGTTACCGGAGTTGAGATCTGGCGTTCGGGCGACGGGACCTCCTGGAGTCAGGTCGGTGGAGACGGTCTAAAGGATTCGGATAACATCCTATTCTGGAGCTTTGGGGAGTTCCAGTCTGAG
>CAYFVN010000147.1:0-2567 GCA_964346575.1 uncultured Candidatus Bathyarchaeia archaeon | reverse complement strand
AGCCTTCAAGTCAGTACAGGCCCTGTATCGGAGGCAAAACCAGGAGGCCTTGTAGGAGTAGGCACCACGTTGGATCTATCGATTACAAAATCGGATGGTTTAGTCGGCAATGTAGTGGGCAGAGGAATAGCGTTACCTCCAGTAATGGATAAGCTAACCCTCAAGGTGAATCTGTTCGAGAGAGCGGTGGGTACAGAGGAGCTTATTAAAGTAGAGAAGATAAAGACAGGAGAAGCCTTGGTGCTCAACGTATCAACCGCAGTCACAGCAGGAACAGCTAGCTCAGCTAGAGACGATGTTATAGAGACGACCCTTAAAAAACCCGTATGCGTTGAGAAAGATTCAAAAGTCGCCATTAGTAGGCGAATAGGAGGCAGTTGGCGTCTAATAGGCTACGGAACGATAATATAAAATCATCACTACAACTACAGAGATAAAAGAGAATAGAAAAGAGTCTGATACACCCTGACATTAAGAATCTTCTTAGATACAAGCATCCTAATATTCTCGATGAGGCTGAAATTAAATATATTCAAGGATATTGAGAAGCTAGTACTACGTAAAGTAGAATTTGTCATCCTCAAATCGGTTATGAAAGAGCTTAAAAGGCTTAAAGATAAGGGTGGAAAATTGTCTAGAGACACCTTTTTCATTTTAGAATTGATACAGAAAAGAGAGTGTGAAATTCTAACGGAAGAGGAAAGCGGAGTACATTCAAATAACTCTAGTGTTGATAATGTAATAATCAGGACCGCTTTAGCTAAAAAAGGAGTTATAGCTACTATGGATGAATCGTTAAAACGTAGAGCTCGCAGGTTGGGGATACCTGTAATCTCTATACGTTTAAACAGACTATACTGTAGCCCGCCCGACCCTGAGTTATGGTGGGTCTGATATTCGATAATAAGATGATACTTAAAAGATGAAGTAAATGAGATATAAGAAAAGGAAAAGATATTTATACCAAACCTCAAGGATGATAGAAGTCGAAAAATACGTTCGGTCGTCAGGCTTAACGGACAATTCCCTGGAGGGCATTTAAATGTTCAGGCTGTTAAAAATTGAGGATGTTGTAAGAATACCCCCCGATCAGTTTGGGAAGTCGCTAGGGGAAGTAGCCAAGAACCAGATTAAACTTAATTATGAAAATCTAGTTGATGAGGAGATGGGTTATGTAATACTGATAGTCGAAGTGAAGGTGGATCCTATAGGCAAGATACTACCGGGAGACGGTTCAACATACCATAAGGCAACTTTCAAGGCCTTAACATTCTATCCTGAGGTGAAAGAAGTTGAGGAGGGAGAGGTCGTTGAGGTAACTGATTTCGGAGCCTTTATAAGGATAGGCCCTGAAGACTCTTTACTTCACGTGTCTCAAGTCATGGATGACTATCTATCGTTCGACTCAAAAAAAGGGGTCCTTATAGGTAAAGAGACTGGTAGGAAGCTTGAGAAAGGAGACTTAGTCAGAGTAAGAATAATTGCAGTAAGCTTTCCTCGAGGAGGCGCCAGCGGCAAAATAGGAGTGACCATGAGGCAGCCATTCTTAGGAAAACTTGAGTGGATTCAAGAGGATATAAGAGGTAAATAGTTTTGAGTGAGAAAGCGTGCAGATCGTGTCAAATTCTAAGTCTAGGATCGATATGTCCTAATTGTAAATCCACAAACCTAAGTGACGACTGGTCGGGCTTAGTAATAATATTTGATATAGATAACTCTGAAATATCTAAGAAGATGGGTGTTGAGAAACCAGGTAAGTATGCTATTAGAGTTCGATAAGGAGATGAAGTGGTTAATACTTGAGCTACCTGAGGAATTGAGGAAGAGGCTTAAGAAACCCCTAGGGGACCTTATTTCAGGAAGTGAAGAGAACATCTACAAAAAGATTTTATCTCTTATAGGCAGATATAAGCCTCTAAGAGTCGTCTCCGTAGGAGATAGAGTTTCACGTTTCCTTGTTGATCATGGGATAGAAACTGATGTGATAATCATAGATCAAAGAGAGAGAAGGAACACATGTCCGTCACCCTTGAGAAAAGTAACGAAGTACAGACTTAAAGCATCCAATAAACCTGGACATATTGAAAGTGGTGCATGGAACACAGTAGCTGAAGCTTTGAATAAAGGAAATTCAACCGTAATAATAAACGGAGAAGAGGATCTCCTTGTCCTTGCTGCAGTGTCCTTAGCTCCTAAGGGAACACTTATACTCTATGGTCAGCCTGATATTGGAGTTGTAGCCGTCAAAGTTACGGATAAACTTAAACAGTTTATAAAAGAAGAGATAATCAGAAAGATGATTATCCAGTAGCCTGCCTTTCAATAATCTCGGTGAAGTTACAGGCTCCGCACGTCCACCTCTCAACAGGCATTTCGTGGTGCGCCATTATGTTACCGCATCTCGAGCATTTCTTATTCTTCAAATTAATAGATCCTTTACTATAGTCATACACATACAACGAACTTAGTCGATTTTTCTTTTCAGTTTTCTCCTCCTCTTCACTCATCTTTCCTAGGTGCCTCCTTCAACTCCTCCTTAGGAGCCTCCTTAGGTGCCTCCTTCAACT
>CAYFVN010000146.1:0-5388 GCA_964346575.1 uncultured Candidatus Bathyarchaeia archaeon | reverse complement strand
ATCCCGCATTGAACTATTAAATAAAATAATAACAAGGTAATAGTTGAAGGGGATGTAGGTGGCTTAGGTTTGAACCTCAGATTCGGATATCACATTATTTTCAGTTCGATGGAGAAGATGATAGCGGAGGGTCTGCGAGCAGAGGAGCATGGTTTTGACTCGGTGTGGATCCCAGACCACATAGTTGCACGAAATCCTAAATTGGAATGCCCGGATATTTGGGTGCTACTTACCACGATCGGTCTGAAGACCAAGCGGGTCATGCTGTGCTGTGGCGTGACGGATCCATACAGAAGACATCCTGCAACGATAGCTCAAACGGTCGCAACACTAGATAAGCTCACAGGAGGCAGGGCAGTCTTGGGTATAGGGGCTGGAGAGGAGATGAACCTGATCCCCTACGGAATATCTTGGGCCCAGCCCGTCGGAAGATTGAGGGAGTCCGTACTCTATCTCAGAAGTCTCTGGAAAGCGACGTTGGAGAGACCGGCCAATTACGATGGCCGGCACTACCCTCTAAAGGATGCTTTTCTTACGATAAGTTCGAGGCAGAAACCACACCCCCCGATCTACATAGGCGCGTTGGGCGGGAAAACTCGTGAACTCACCGGAGAACTGGCAGATGGATGGTATCCATGGATAGCTCTACCAGACCACTACCGTCAACTACTAAATGACATCGAGAGAGGGGCGGCCAAAGCTGGAAGAGACATGGAGGATATAGACATGGTAGCCAGGGTCTTCTTCGCGACACCCTCAGACTACAAGAGATACGAGACGCGCATCGTTTCGGGAGTGAAGTCCATGCTGCTGCTTGAGAGAACCACCCTCCGTCTCTTGGGATACGCCCTAGATCTAACCGAAGAACTGACGATTCAGAAGATAATACCTGGAAAACAATATCGAAATGTCAAGGAGTACGTGGAAAAGATCCCGGACGATGCTGTGGATCTAGTCGTAGACAGGTCTAAGTCAACTTGTATAGAGAAGGTTCAAAAGTTTATTCGCCACGGCGCGAAACATATCGTTCTAACAAACTTGGGAGGAGATAAATCTGTCGAAGAGTACAAAGATGTTATCGAACACTTCAAGACTTAGTTATTAATCGCCCGACCTCGGATCCTCGATGAACGTACTTAAACCTGATTGGTCCGTCTCTTTTATACTTAGTGAGCGCTAAATACTTATATTTAATAAGTGAATAATTTTTCAATAGGGGAGCATAAGAATAAGATTGATCTTTCGAATGAAAAATAGACAGGTGGATGGTTTAATCATTAAGTCGGGTCCCACCGAAAGTGGAGAACTCCCTCCTCCTACGACTCCGCCACCATCTTATCCTGTCGGAGGAGAGATGCTTCCCGTTGATAAACTATCGGTCTTTCTATCAAACTTTTGGTTTATACTGATTTTGCTACTGTTTTTACCACTCGCTCTCATATTCTATAAGAGACGCAATATGGCTCTGAGGTTTTTCACCCCTTTAGTTTCTAGATTCTTTGAATATCGGAGACTTCTTTGAAATCGCATTGACTTTTTAAGCGGTCTTACGGCATTTTGGATGAGGCCCGTATGGGTCACCGTCGGTAGCGTAGGGTAGGAGTCTACAGTAGAAATCCTCGCATTCCACAAAACTCTTACAACCGCCACATTCATGAAGGTCGCGTATGGTTGTTTCTCCTCTGAAGAACGACCATTTATTTGAGAACCAGATATCCGCTATTCTCTCGTTTTTTATGTCTCCCATACTCCATTTTGGGTCCGAGAGGACGATGTTACATGGATAAACCGAACCTTTGCTGTCTATAGATAATCGAGTTTTCCCACCTTGACAGGAGACGTATCCTCTCCGTGCCTCCCGAACGGATTCTCCAAGGGGGTGACAGTGGAGAAAAGTATCTAATGCAACATCTATTTTTCTTACATTTCTGATTCTAGCGACAATTAAATCGTACATCTTCTTCTCGTATTCATCGTAAGACGGGATCCACATTGGGTTATTCTTCATTCTACCTGTCATCTTGACGTCCAAGAAGGCTATCCTGTAGGCCCCATACTCCTTTGCGAGGCTTATGATTTCCCTATGCCTGTTTAGGTTTCTTTGGTGCAGACAGCAGTTTATTCCATACTGGACCTTATGTTTCTGGAGGAGCCTGAGGGCTTTTACCGTACGATTGAAAGATCCCTTTGCCCTTCTGAAGAGGTCGTGTTCCTCCGCTTTTGAATCGTCAAGGGATACCGTAGGGATGACCTCTGATTCTTTCAGGAGTTTCACCTTCTCCTCGTCCAGCTGCGTTCCATTGGTCAACATAACCTTACGAAACCTCTTCCCTTTAATGATCGCTAGAACCTCAATTATGTCTTGATGCAGTAACGGTTCGCCACCATTGATTCTGACCTCTAAGACTCCAAGTTCCTCAAACTGATTGAAAATTGATTCAAGATCTTTAACCGATAACCCCTGTACAGTTTCTTCCCCACTGTTTGAGAAGCAGTGGACACAATTTAGATCGCATCGGCTCGTTATGAAGACATCTACCGAGGCTGGAGCGGACAGGAATGGGAGGGGAAACCTTTCAAAGAGCTTAGGGTTAAGCTCGACCCTTTCAGGCGGTTTGATATCAGGGGTCTCCGCGTTTTCCTGAACATATTTCAATCTTATCATACGTTTCAGAAATTTCTCGCATTCCCGGTATTTCATCTCAGCTTTTTCGTGGATCTCGCTCAGATCTGCAGGTTCGTCATAAATGTACTCAAGGGCCCTGTACTCTCCTCTAGAAAGGAACTCCGTCATACCTCTCCCATAGTCGAAAGCAGCGTAAATATCGTAATATTGAGGTTCAGACCTAAGTATCACTGTGGAGTTCAGCAAGAATTTTGTAGACAACGCATTCCCTTAAATCCTGAAAAAGTCTTTCATATAAAGATAGTGTGCGCCATTCGATCTCAATTATGTAGTCTTTATATCTTTGAATCTCACGGATTTCTCGGCGTAGAAGTCGTGTTTATGTATGCTTTCAAGGCTTCTTACGGAGAATGTGATCACGGCGTCTTCGGGTATTTGAGGCGCCTCATCCAGCAGATTCACCGTCATGTATCTTATAACGTCCTCCGAGAATCTCGGGTTCATCACGGATCTCATTATTACCTCGGCCTCGTCTTCTCTTTTGAGTAGGCCATAGGTTGGGGAGCTCATGGAGAGTTCTACGATCTCCACCAGCTTCATAGCGTCTAGGCTGAAGGGCTTCGGAGAGTCTATGGTTATTATGCCGTAGCTCCTCTGCATGTGGGTTGCTAGGGGCATCTCGGCGAGTTTATCGATCAGCTCCTCTGATGCTTGGAACTCCTTAAGTGAGTCCAACGTTAAGCTTTTAACCAGTTCTCTCCCGCAGGGGCACGCCGTCAATCCTAGAACTCCCACTCCGAGGCTCCTCCTATCGACAGTGATTTTGGATTCAAACCTCTGAGAGATGGCTGAAGCGTATATTTCGCAGGTCTCGAATGTTTCGGCCTTGGTCTTCGGCGTCAACCTTGATATCACGGCCTCTCCTCTGGCTCGTACTTCAGATCTACTGGCGTATTCATGCCTCTTCAATAGATCCTGCGACGCTTCTGTACATAGCTCTTCGAGCTTGAAAGTTTTCCCCGAGTAAGCGTTTAAGGCTTCGGTTACGACCTCATAGCTTCTTGAGGCGTGGATACCCTTCATGTCAGCCGGTAGATCCACGAAGGCGTCGAAGGTGGGTACAACCGTCACCATCTTACCTTTAAAGTCCATGAAGGCTATAGGCATCTTAACGCCTAAGGCGCCTACCCTTTCGAGCGATAGAGGGATACGCGAGGATTGTCCTTGAACTTCAGGTAACTCAACCCTAGACAACCTATAGATCACCTACATTCTAACCTCATTGCGCGCCGATTCTAACGTTGTACGTGTATAGGATTTAAATTAACCTTCAGTTAAAGTGTGATCGAGGTAGATTACGATCAGAGGTTTGAGGATATATGAAGGTCAGGGTCAGCACGCCCTCTAGGCTTCACTTCGGCATCATGAACATGTCGGGTTTGGAGGGGAGACGATACGGATCTATAGGCTTAGCTATAGATAGGCCTAGGATGGTTTTGGAGGCTGAGATTGGGCGAGGGTTCTCCTGCGATGGACCTATGGAGGAGGAGGTGAAGGCTGCAGTAGGTATGATTATTCAAAGGCTCTCCATAGCCGATGGTGTCAGGATGAGGATTTTAGAGGTTATACCGAGGCACGTTGGGCTAGGTTCAGGTACACAGGCAGCTTTGGCAGCTGCCACAGCCGTATGTAAGCTGTATGGGTTATCCGTTCCTGTAGAGTCTTTAGCTGAAATGACGGGTAGAGGTAGGGTCTCAGGGATCGGTGTCTACGCCTTCAAGCTTGGAGGCTTCATAGTTGATGGAGGACACGGGATCGGCGATGGTAGGCATGACGGCGAACCCCCTCCCCTCCTCTTCAGGGGTGATTTTCCAAGCGATTGGTGCTTCGTGGTTGGGATACCTCGAGACGCGAGGGGTTTCAGCGGCCCATCGGAGAGGCGGGTGATGGAGCAGACCCATAGTAGACAAGGTATTGCCAAGAGCATAATAAGCAAGGTCTTTATGAAGATGGCGCCCGCGATCCTCGAAGAGGATATAACGGCTTTCGGAGAGGCTTTATCCGAGGTTCAAAGGCTCGTCGGAACCGTGTTCAGAGACATCCAAGGAGGGCGGTTCGCAGATAGGACGACGAAGCATATCAGGTACCTATCCCATGTGGATGGAGTATACGGAACCGGGCAGAGCTCTTGGGGACCCACCTTCTACGCCTTAACGTACACGGATGAGGCTGAGGAGGTGGCTGATGCATTGAAAGCCCACTTAACGGATGACACCAGAGTACTTGTAACGTATCCGGAGAATCTAAGCGCGTTGATCGAGACGGTTTAGCGTGCGCCATATCTTATCTTTACATATTTACTTCTAAAATTGATTGAGCGTAGGATTAGCTTTTAAATCCTCTCAAACCGTCTTATCGACAGAAGGGTGAAGACTAAGCCGTAAACCAAGAGGGGGACGCAGATAGACAAAGCTAAGGCGTAGGATAGACCCATAATGGCTATTAGACTCCCGGAGAATATAGGGCCTACCGCCGTGGCGACGAAAGCTATGTTCTGCACAACACCGGTTACGGATCCGAATACGGATGGATCCATAAGATCTTGGGCAGCCGCAACAGAGAGATTCCAATACGCGTAGGAGACGAAGCCCAACACGGCGGAGAAAGCCATACGCGAGGTGTAGGAATAACCCAAATTTAGAAAGTAGATAAAAGCCATGGATGCCGCAGCCATACTGGCTATAGCTGCTACTTCACGCCTT
>CAYFVN010000145.1:0-1802 GCA_964346575.1 uncultured Candidatus Bathyarchaeia archaeon | reverse complement strand
GGTAGGACTCGTAGAATCGAGCTAAAGACAGTGTTTAAAGTCATCGTCAAGTATTCGGGGGACAATATCGCTATCTGTATTCCGAGCGTCGACATCACAAATACAATGTAGAGCAGTACCAGGATAAATCCGCCCCCCATGTTTATCTCGTTATCGGCTATAAATTTCCATAAAGTTATGTTAAGTATTAGAAGCATCACCACCAAATCGATGAACAGAGCCGAGTTCACCTCGATAGTCGATAAGGCCAGAACGAACCCAAGTATCAAGGTTAGATTCGTGATGCAAGAACCAAGTATATTTCCTAAAGCCAAACTCATATGTCCCTTCCTAACGGCAGACAAGCTTACTGAGAGTTCTGGAAGCGAGGTGCCTACAGCTATGACAGTAGCCCCTATAACCGATTGCTCTAATCCTAAAAAGTTCGAGATCTCAACCGACGAATTAACTACGAATTGAGAGCTTAAAATAACCACTGCAACCCCTCCCAAGACCATTCCGAGCTCCCTAGCCAGTCCAGATTTACCAACCGATTCATCCACATCTTCCATCACTGAGATTCTACTCTTGATGGAGTAGGCGGAGAATGCTACGAATACGGCCAATAGTACCCATCCAACCGCGTTGGCGAAACGCCCCAACACGAGGATCAGCAAAGGCACTGCGGAGGCTACCGCCATCATTAAAGACAATCTTCTGAACTCTTCGCGTGCAACTCTAATCGAAATAGGATATATGATGGCCGTAAAACCTAATATTAATCCTATATTTGCTATGTTCGAGCCGAAGAGTCCTCCGATGGGTATCCCGACATCACCCGATTTAACCGCTGAGGCCGATACTGCAAACTCTGGAAGCGAGGTTACCACGGATAAGACTAGAAAACCTACTGCCATCTCGCCTAGGCCGGTCATACTCGCAATCCTTGAAGAAGAATCGGATACCATATCGCTGAACTTTATTAAGACAACCAGTGAAACGGTTAAGATCACTGTCGGTATGGCTACGCCAATCCATCCAATCAATCCATTACACCGCTAACCTAAATCCATTTGTCGGACACCAATTTATTTACATATTCCCGTTCAAGTTATCGACGCGCGCGCGAAAAAATGAGCTCACGTTTTCATCCTTTCGGTCGACCTCAAGTCTAAACGCCTACATATTTTCCTACCATAATGATAAAGATAGAGTTGAGCCAATCCCGCGTACGAGCCGTATCTGCTTCTCAAGAATCTTCCAACCTCTTCCTTATCAACTTCATTACCCTTAAAGTAGGTTTGGGAGACTATTCTATATATCCAAACATCTACAGGCGCCGCCTCTCCAAATCCCAGACCGTAAAGCAAGAAGCAGTCGGCCACCTTCGGGCCGATCCCTGGAATCCTCATCAACATTGATTTAGCCTCCATAAAACTCGTACCTCTAAGCTTTAAAAGGTCCATTTCTCCAGAGGCGACCTTAGAGGCTGCCTTTACCACATACCTTGAGCGGTATCCCAGCCCGCAATCTATCATGGACTCGAGGCTTGCAGAGGCCATAGAATTTGAATCTGGGAAGGGATAACAAACACTCTCATCCCTGTACCTCACAGGCTTCGAGAGCAACTCTGCGATATTCCTAGCCCACCTGTTCCACTGTAAAACCGATGCGTTCTGAGATAAGATTGAACATATTAAACTTTTGAAGGGGGATCCTCCCCTCATTAGTCTGAGTCCTCTCGTATAAGGAAATGTTTCTGCAATAAGTGCTGCATCCTTATCGATTGTTATGGCATTTGGATGATCCATTAGAATATATAT
>CAYFVN010000144.1:0-14582 GCA_964346575.1 uncultured Candidatus Bathyarchaeia archaeon | reverse complement strand
CAGTTGGGTTGGAGTCTTAGCGAGGGCGACCATGAACTCCGCGCGGTAGTTGACCCTATGAAACGTGTTGTAGAATCAAACGAAGATAATAATGAATTGGTTAAGACGATCCATGTAGGCCTAAAATAACAACCTATGCAACAGAGACAACCTCTGAAACCAGAGTTAAAGGTACGACGACAATGGTCGTCATCAGTGACGTTACTTACCCGAAAACTGTAGAACCTGGAGAAGAATTTGAAGTTAAGGTAACGTTGGAGTATTCTTCACCATATAAAGTGAGAGTCGTTTTATGGGATGATGATCTTAACAAACAGATTGATGAAAGAAATGATGAATTGGGTTCCTGGGCAGGTACCAAAATGTACTCTTTTAAATTAACCGCCCCCTCCGAGATTAAGGTATGGAATATTAGAGTAGAAGTTACCTATGTACTTCCAACTCATTTCGATCCAAGTGGTTTATACAGACATTCCGAAGTGGATTGGTTCCGTGAAATATCGATACGTGTCGGTGTTTTGAAGACTACTAAAGTTGCAACCCGTACTTACACCCGTGAAACGACTGAGAAAGTTGAGACACCAACACCTCAACCCACTCCCCAACCCACTCCCCAACCCACTCCCCAACCCACTCCCGAACCAACACCTAAGCTACCAGTAAATCCCTACGTGGCAGGAGCAGTACTAGTTGTAGCGGCAATAGCCATAGCAGCATTAATGTTAAGAAGGCGACGTTCTGTACCCATTTCTCAAGTGAAGTATTGTGTCGATTGTGGAGTTAAGTTACCGTTGGGTACGGAGTACTGTCATGAATGTGGAGCTAAGCAGCCTGAAGTTGCGTAGCGGTTTGGAGGAGCGTTTCTAGTAATCTTTGTGACAAGTAACACTGATATTCGAAGAGTCGAGTAACAGCTTTCTCACTTATTCTCTAACGATCTCAAACTGAAAATATGATTTTAAACTATGTTATAGTGTGCCCTAAAAAAGCTAAATACATTAATAACTCGTTCCAATGTAAATCTTTTAGGTGATTAATTTGCCGGTTAAATCCTCTTCCAGATTCAGCAGAATACCTGAGGGAGCACTGAATATAGCGAAGAGCAAGCTGAATGCCGTTAGGAAGGAGCTCGAAAGCGCTGGAAAACAAATTATTCCTATTGAAGGCGGTGATCCTACTGAATTTGGTTTTGTCAATCAACCCCTATCAGATGCTCTGATAGAAGCCGCCCGCAAGGGATTGCACAGGTATCCTCATGAGACTCCCTATCAGGTGGAGTTGAGAGAGTCAATCGTTGACTTTGAGAAGAAATATCGAGGCTGCGATTATACTTCAGATGAAATAATTTTGACGCCGGGTGTAGCGGGCGCTTTTCAGGTTATTCATTACTCCCTTCTAGACGCGGGAGATGAAATCGCAACATTTGAGCCGTGTCACTATCTTTTGGCGCCTTCTCTGCATCATCATATCCTGGGGTCAAAGGTTGTATCCTGCCGAAGTTTTGAGGAGAAGGAATGGGAGTTCGATTTAGAGGGGCTGCGTGAAAGGATAAATGAAAGAACTAAGGGAATCGTTATTTCGAATCCATCCAATCCTACCGGGAAGGTTTACGATGAAAACGCTCTAAAGAAACTTATCGATGTTGCCGGCGAATACGATCTTCCGATAATCTCGGATGAAATATACGGTTTGTTAACGTTTGACGGAGTCGAGGCGAAGTCTATCTCAGCTGTTGCTGGGGACGTTCCGACGATAGTACTGACCGGGATGTCTAAAGTTTTCATGAGAACGGGATGGCGTGTAGGTTATTTGGCATTTCATGATCCGCGAGGAAAAAATTCGCAAATATTAGAGGTTGCGAAGAAGATGGCGGGTCTATATGGTCATGCAACCAGCTGCATCCCGACCCCAATATTATATGCCGCCGCTAGGGCTTTTAGAGGTTCTGTTGAACCAGCAAAAGAAATGATGCAGAAGCTTCAAGCACGTAGAGACCTCACATATAAGCGCTTAAATGACATTGACGGAATGAGCTGTACAAAACCGGAGGGAGGATTCTATGCTTTCCCTCACGTACACTCAATTGGAGAAACCTGGAAATCAGATGACAATTTTATACTTGAACTACTGATGGAGGAGGGCGTGTTAATCCCCTTTTACGGGTCCTCGTTCGGCAGATCCGGATTTGGACATTTCCGAGCGTTACTCCTGCCAAAACCGGAGGAGCTTGAGGAGGCTTACAATAGGCTTGAGAGGTTTATGAAGAGTCATTCGAAAGAATAAAGTTTTTAGCTTCTATAGGAGGTGGACTCTCCTTTAGATTTGCACCAGTTATCTTTAAAGATTTTATCATGTTATCGTCCGGTGAAGTAGATTTGAGCTTCGAATACCCCAGACGGGTTAGTTTCAGATGCGAGAGATGCGCCTCATGTTGTGGGGACAGCAAGGATAAGGTTAGATCTATCCTACTTCTAAACTCCGAAGCTGAGCACATATCGAGAAGGACATCGATTATGGCCGACGAGTTTGCCAGTAAGATCAAAGGCTTTGAACCTTACGTTTACCGTATGAAAAAGACGGATGGAGATAAATGTGTTTTCTTAAAGGGTAACTTATGCTCTATTTACCGGTTTAGGCCGTTGATTTGCAGGTTTTACCCTTTTCAAGTCAAACTAACAAATAATAAATATGTCTTCACACATACGGGTGAGTGCCCAGGAATTGGAAAAGGACGTAACCTTAAAAAAGGCTTCTTCGAGAGTTTATTCAAGATATTCACGCAAAACATGAGAGAAGACCTGAGAGTTTAAAATCGATCGAAAATACAATTTATATAATAAAGGCTATCGTAGTTCAAGTCGCAGTGCTAAACTAATAAGAATAATGCTCGCTAACGTACGATGGATCCGTCTTTGGCGTGCGCTGATTTAATGGGTCCGGTCGTTTCGACTAAATTCTATTCTTTAACTTTGTCAGAGACTTAGAGATCCTTGCTCTTCTATGGACAGTATTGTGTAGGAGTGGGAGATCGTTCTGTTCAACAGGGGATCGCGGATCTCAAAGTGAAAATCTGGTGGGAATACTAGATCTTTCGCGGAGTGCTGAAATTGGTAGACGTTGGAAGGTACTGACGGGAGTGTATCGGAGGAGCCCCCTAAGAGGATGACGCCGTCTTCTCTAAGCCACGGGTTAGTCTTGAAGTGGTACTCCAAGTCGAAGAGGTCTCCCAGTTTAAAGTCTTGGTAGGGAATCTTATTGCCGGAAACCGTTATATAGCTCCTCAGGTTGAGTTGGTCCCAGTGGTCCTTAACATCCTCGTACTTCCAAGCGTCACTAGCAACAACGGCCGGAACCATCTGTTTCGACTTTGCTGTATCGTACACCTTATCCAATGATGGCGTCCATAACCTAACCAGAGTCCTATCGTTATGATCGCTACCGACCGAGATAAACGCCTCACCTTTATCCATGACGGCTACATACTCAACTTCGCCAGATGTTTGTGGCCCCTGAACCTCTATCACGTCTTCCTGAGTTACGAGGTAGCGACTTTTTCTACAGATATTAGGATTTCCGTGCACTTGATATCCTTCAGCGCGAATCTTTTCATATCTTGATCGTATAGTCTCGATGTCTCGACTGGTGCTGCGTCCCAAACAGAGCCTCTTCACACTCACCGCTTTAGAAGTGGTTGATCCGTCTTTAGCCCACACATTAAACTCCAAAATATTCTCCATCAACAACTCGCATCACACATTCTCTATTGAAAGTAATATAAAACTTTTAACGCACACTCGTTCTTGATATAAGAAATGTGACAAAGTAAACTCACGTAGATAGACCCATAGCAACAATCGTTGTCAGAATTATTGGATACCTCCACTACGATCTTATCTACAAAGCCTAAAACATCTATGAGTTACTCCCTTTGCTAGATGTAAAGTCTGTAAGACAGGCTTTAGCATGCCCTTTGACCTTCACTTTCCGATATACTTTTTTCACCATTCCTCTTTCATCGATTAGGAAGGTTGTTCTCTCCGTGCCCATGAATGTCTTACCATAAAGGCTCTTTTTCTTCCAGACGCCGTAGAGGTTCAAGACTTTTCCTTCTGGGTCGCTGAGTAGAGTGAAGGGCAACTCATATTTTCGCTTGAACTTCTGGTGGGATTGGATGCTATCCCTGCTTATTCCCAGTATTACAATGCTTTTCTCATCAAACTTATTAATTATTTTCATGAACTCGATAGCCTCAAGAGTACACCCTGGAGTTCCATCCTTCGGGTAGAAATAAAGCACTACTTTCTTGCCCCTATAATCACTCAAAGATACCTCTCTTCCAATATCACTTTGTAGAGTGAAGTCCGGAGCTTTGTCTCCCTCATCGACCAATTCAGAATCACCAGATTGATTTTTTTGGTTTACCCTAATAACCTTATTGTATTAGCGTAATCTGCGGTTTCGGCTCTTAATGTTATATGAATTTGCGTCTCAATTTAACGTTCCTAACAACCGATACCATTTCAAGATATTTTAATGGATGTTAATACTTTTAATGCTAAAGAGTTCAATTCAAGCCCTTTGCGACCTACTGGCAATATAGATCTGGCGAGCGTTAAGGCATAATAAGCGAAGTATTGGATGACATATGGTGATGACCATGATTGGAGCTGTAACGGTAAGAGGGCACATTCCCGCCGATAAACTTGGAATCACGTTACCTCACGAGCATCTACTCATAGACGGCACATGCTCTTGGAGAGAGCCTGCGACATTGAAGAGAAGATCGCTTATCGACGCCCCTGTAGCTCTAGAAATCTTGGGGGAGATAAGAAGGGACATTTTCTTTAACAAAGACAACTTAAAAATCACCGATGTGGATGAGTCCTTAATAGAACTGATGAAGTTCAAAGCGATGGGAGGGAAAAGTATAGTCGATTTATCGGTACCAGGTATTGGGAGAGATCACGTTGCCCTAAGGAAGATTTCGGAGAGGAGCGGTGTAAATGTAATATGTGGTACTGGTTGGTACCTCCAATGTTCACATCCAGCGTACGTAAAGAAAAAAAACATCGATGAGATTACCGAAATCATGGTCAACGAGTTAGAGATTGGCATAGATGACTCCGGAGTTAGAGCCGGCGTCATTGGAGAAATTGGATGCGACAATCCTGCAACCGAAGATGAAAAAAAGGTTTTCGAATCTGCTTGTAGAGCTCAAGAGATGACAGGGGCGCCGCTCACAATCCATCAACCTGGTATCAGGGGTTTGGACTCGACGGGAAAATTCAAGAAAAGTAGGACGAGGGAAAATTTGGAGTTTATGCGAAGTAATGGAGTCGATCTTGAAAAGGTATACATGAGTCACATGGATGGCTTATTGCTCGATCTCTCGATTTCGCCAGTCGAATACTATAGTTCGATCATAGACGAGTATGGAATTGCCATTAGCTTCGACGCTTTTGGCTTTGAGGCTTATAATGACAGTCTATATGTTGGAGCTGGAGGTCTGTCAGACAGAGAACGCTTGCTTGCTCTGGTTGGATTATTAGAGGTAGGTTATGATAGAAACATTATGATCTCACAAGACGTTTGCACCAAAATACAGCTTAGAAAGTATGGAGGCTACGGTTACGCTCATATAATGGAGCACGTCGTTCCCTGTTTAAAAACGATGGGGGTGAAACAAAAACAGATTGATACCATGATTATAGAGAACCCCAAGCGAATTTTATCATATTAGCGTGGATTTTCCTATTTGTTTACGCAAACTAAAAATCATATAAGCAGTACAAGGCAGCTCAGTATTCCTATTACAACGCAGAAATAGCCGAAACTTATCCTTTCCGCTACGGTGATAAACAGCTTTATCGTGGCTATTCCCGCAAGGAATGATGCGCCGGCCGCGGCTACAGTGTTCATGTCAAATGTAATCTTGTCGAGTACGACGAGTCCTATCTCTGCTCCTAGAACCACCGGAATGCTCATTAGAAAGCTCAGTCGGAGCGCTTCTTTCGCATCATAGCCTAGAAAAAGAAGTGTTGATACTGTTATGCCTGACCTACTTATTCCAGGAAGTGTTGAAAATCCTTGAACACCGCCCACTGTTAACGCATCTGCAACCTTCAAATCCTTGAAGGATCTCCCTACCTTTCCCGCTAGAAGCTGGAAAACCCCTGTGATGATTAACATGAGTCCAATCACGAAAGTTGCAAAATCGCCGGGTATGTCGATCCTATCAAGACCGAGTAGCAGTATTGGAGTCCCAATTAGCGCAGTTAAAAACGTCGATACTCCTAGAAACCATGTGAGTCTCCCTATTTCTCTGGACCGCTTTGAACCTCCCAGATAAGCTACAAGGTTCAGCAGAACATCCCAGAGATCCTTTCTAAAGAATACGATCGCGGCCAGAAGTGTTCCTGCATGAACCCATATCGCAAGAAGGACCGCCTCCTTCAGCGTACTTCCAAATAAATTCACCATTATAAGCGAGGTCATCCCCTCGCTACTAATCGGTAGCCACTCAGTGATACCTTGTATGACACCGATAATTATAGCTTTGAAAGTCTCCATCGCATATTTCCTTTTCTATCTTACTTCTGATCACCCTATAAGCGTAGTGCATTTAAACATCATACGTGACCAATTCATAATTGGCTTTCAATAGATCTTCCGCCATAGCGGTTCCCATTCTAGTTGAATTACTGTCTCTACCGTTCGATCTCATCTACAATCTTAGACGGATACCCCACCACTTTAACGCCGGCATCTTCGAAAGCCTTTATCTTGCTTTCCACGAATCCCATTCCCCTCTCGACTATGGCGCCGGCGTGGCCCATCCTCTTTCCTTTAGGGGCTGCTCTTCCGGCGATGTACGCGACCACCGGTTTGGAGAATTTATCTTTAATATATTCCGCAGCTTCCTCTTCCACCGTTCTGCCAACCTCGCCAACGATTACCACACGTTCCGTTTCGTCGTCTTTCTCGAAGTTTTCAAGTACGTCGACAAAGGTTACACCGGTCACTCTATCGCCCCCTATGCCTAGACATGTACTCTGCCCTATTCCAGCATTCGTTAGGTTTCCAGCAATCTCGTATGAGAGAGTAGCGCTTCGAGCTACGATTCCCACATCACCTTTTCGATAGAGGTTGGCGGGCATAATTCCTATCTTCGACCTTCCTGGACTGATGACCCCTGGGGTGTTAGGCCCCAATACTGTAGCATTTTTTGACTTAGCATAAGCTATAATTCGCATGGTTTGATGGACGGGGATACCCTCAGTTACTACTACGATCAACTTTATGCCGGCTCTTATGGCCTCATAGGCCGCACCTATCGTATACGATGCGGGGACAAAAATGATCGAGGTATCTGCTCCATGTCTCTTAACTGCATCTTCGACGAAATCGTATACAGGAACACCATACACTTCTTCGCCTTCTTTTCCCGGAACAACCCCCGCCACTATCCCTGTTCCATAGTCCAGCATGAATTTTGTCTGAACTTTTCCCACCCTTCCGGTAATTCCCTGTACTACGACCTTATTTTTTTCATCGATGAAAACAGTCATCACTTGTTCTGCTCCTTAACGCGTTGGACAACCCTCTCAGCAGCCACTTCCGTCATCATCTCTTCAACAACTTCGATGTTTGAAGCTTTCAAGATTCTCCAAGATTCCTCTTCAAAATTTCCTCTTGCCTTAACGACAATCGGATACTCCAGACGTTTCTCCTCTACGAAGGATACGATTCCCTTTGCAGCTTCCACTATTGGGTTTATTCCGCCGTATAGATTGATTAAAACTCCTCTAACCTTCGGATTACTTGTCACGAGTTTAAGGCAATTTACAATACGTTCCTGAGTTATCAAACCTCCGGTGTCCAAAAAATTGGCCGGCTCTCCACCATATTGTTTCAACAGATCTAGGGTTGCTATTGCCAAGCCAGCTCCACTTCCTATAACTCCGATGTCACCGTCTAAACGGATATAGGATATACCGTAACCCCAAGCCTCCCTTTCAATCTCATCGTGTATTCTCTCCGACGGGCTGAATTTCAGTCTATGATTACTGGATAAAGCGTCATCATCTATAATCATCACCGCGCCTACAGAATACGCCTCGTCATTCTGAGTTATGATCGCCGGGTTGACTTCTACCAGTGTAGCGGCGTACTTCTCGAAAATTTGATGTAACGTCCATATTAGACGCCCGATCTTTAGCATGGTCCCTCCTTTGAGGCCAATTCGTTTGGCCACGCTCCGAGCTTGCCATTCCTCCAATCCTAAAATCGGATCTACAGGTATTGAAACTATTTTTTCCGGATGCTGAGTTGCTAACTTTTCTATATCAACCCCACCCTCTCTGCAAGCCAAGATGATAGGCTTACAGATTGAGTCGTCTATCGTTACACTCAGAAAAATCTCTTCCTTACCCTCGACGTGTTCTTCAACGAGTACACTATCCACCTCTGAACCTTCAAAACTTAACTTCAACAGTTTCTGGGCTGAACTGAAAGCTTCACCGGGTGTGTCCGCTTTTAGAATTAGACCACTTTTCTCCCGTCCACCGAATGGGACTTGCGCTTTAACCAATACTTTCCCCAGTTCGGTTGCTATGCGCTTTGATTCGAGGGGTTCATGAATTACCCGTCCTCTCGGTATCGCCAAACCTTCATCTTTGAGAATCGATTTTGCCTCATGTTCTAAGAGTCTCATCCGTAAATGACCACTCACCTTCAGAACCCATCTTCTTTTCAGCGGTCTCTAATCCATAATTCAGAGATTTTATATTCACGTCTACGGATTCTTTCGGGACAACCTCTCGAATTGCTTTAGAAATCGCCTCCTCAGTTACTAAACCTGTTAATCCCACTAAAACCCCGATCATGATCGTCACAGCCACAATAGACATGTTAAATTTTCTCAAAGCTATATCTGTCGCTGGAACTCGAATAGTATTCAATCCCTTTTCAACGTGAATCTCGGGCACTAAATCTCTCTCAACTATCAATAGTCCGTTTGGTCTAAGATTGTCAACATATCGATCTAGAGCTATCTGAGACATAGCGATTAGAATATCTGCGTTGAGGATTCTGGGATAATCTATGTCGTCATTGGATATTACGACGTCTGACCTTGCAGCTCCCCCTCTAGCCTCGGCCCCGAATGATTGAGTCTGTACAGCTTTTTTATGATCATGGACTACAGCGGCTCTTGCTAGCGACAAGCCCGCTGTAACTACTCCCTGCCCTCCAAAACCCGCTATCCTAACCTCCACCCTACTCATCTTCGAACCTCTTGAAGAGTTTGGAATATTGATCCGTAAGCTCGACCGCCCCCTCTTCGTCAATAAATTCGCCGATTACAATTTTCCCATTCAATTCTTCCGCTCTCATTTTTTTCGATCTTTCAACTGTAACCGACAGATCTCTGTATCTCCTCAGCATATGACTCGGGTCCGTCACTCCTATACGTTTCCCGAACTGAACGGGACATTGAGATATGACTTCGATAAACGAGAATCCCTTATGTTCGATCGCCCTCTTAATTGAGGCGGTCAACTGCCTTACATGGAATGTGGTCCACCTTGCAACGTATGTAGCCCCCGCTGCGGCAACGAGAGAGGCTATGTTAAAAGGGCGTTCCAAATTACCGTAGGGAGTCGTCGCCGTCATCATTCCAGTGGGGGTTGTAGGCGCCATTTGGCCGCCAGTCATACCATATATTCCGTTATTCACCAATATTACGGCTAGATCGATATTGCGGCGTGAAGCGTGTATAAGGTGGTTTCCTCCGATTCCTATCCCATCGCCGTCACCGGTGAAAACTGAGACGTGCAACTCGGGTCTAGCAAGTTTTACCCCTGTTGCAAAAGCAATCGGTCTTCCGTGGGTGGTGTGCAAGGTGTCCATTTTAAAAAGAGGGCTTGGAATCCAACTGCTACATCCTATCCCGGAGACGGCGACCATCTGTTCAGGTTCTATCTTTAGCTGATCAACTGCTCTTAAAAAGCATTGAGCTATCGTCCCATTGCCGCAGCCCGAACAGTGGGGTTGCGGCAAGGCCCAACCACGGATATACTTCATTAATGGATGCTCCAATATTAGGCCCACCTCTCCAAATGCTCCATTACGTATTTTGGTTCATGAATACTTCCCAATGTCTCAGGCTCCAGAAATTTCACGTCCGTCCTACATTTAACTGCCCTTTCAACCTCACTCAAAATTTGACCCAAATTATTTTCTAACACAACAATTTTAGAAATTTGTTTGCTTGCAATTTTTCGGATTATCTCGTATGGAAAGGGCCATACGGTGATTGGCCTAATCAAACCCACTTTTAATCCTTTTCTTCTAGCTTCTTTAACGATGTGCAATGCGGAACGAGCGGTGCTTCCGTAAGCGAACAAGGCGATTTCAGCTTCATCTATGAATCGTGTATCAACCTTAACAATCTCATCCGCATGGTTTCTGATCTTGCTTGAAAGCCGCCTAACCAGTTTATCTACAAACTGTGGATCCGTCACATTCCTTTTTCCTATCTCGTCATGAGTAGACGCGGTGACGTGGGCTTGGAGCCCCGTCCCAAATACGGGCATCGGAGCCACGTTAACGTCTAAAAATGCTTTAACCTCCTCTTTAACCTCGAAATCCGGTCTCTTTCTGTCTATAATTCCCTTACACGATTCCTGAATCGTTATCTCTTCACTCATAAGTCCCAGAAGCGCGTCGGATAGAATTATCACGGGAGTCCTATATTTCTCAGATAAATTAAATGATTCGATGGTCAAATCGAACATTTCCTGAACGGAAAATGGTGCAAGGGCGATAATTTCATGTTCCCCATGGGTTCCATATTTCGCCTGCATAACATCACCCTGCATTGGAAGGGGGGGTGTTCCAGTGCTCGGCCCGACCCTTTGAACATCGACAATAACGCATGGGGTTTCAGTCATCACGGCATACCCAATGTTTTCCTGCATCAAACTAAATCCTGGGCCTGAAGTCGCCGTCATAGATTTTACTCCTCCCCAAGAAGCCCCTATCACACTTGCAATGGCTGAAATTTCATCCTCCATCTGAATGTAGACCCCTCGAAGTTTCGGGAGCCGCTCTGACATTACTCTCGCAACGCCTTCTGCGGGCGTTATCGGATAGAACGCGAAAAATCTGCATCCGGCAATAAGGGCTCCTTCGGCGCAGGCTTCATTGCCCTGTAAAAAATTTTTACCTGTCTTCTGGATCATTATTTTGTCCCTCCTCCCTCGTTATAAGATATATGGCAAAGTCAGGACAGTATATTTCGCATATTTTGCATGCAGTACATTTACTCTCATCAGATACCACTACAGGATGTGCTCCCATTAGACTTAACTTCTCAGCCTTTTTTAGGATTTGGGCAGGGCAAAGTTCAATACATATTCCGCAACCTTTGCAAAATTTTTCATCAATCACTATCTTCGGCATTTATTGCACCCACGGTGTACTTTTGACGATTAAATATCAAGTCGTATGCTTGAACCTTCTTTTACCTTGTGTAGTACTAGGAACGTATTCGTTTCGTTTGTAAACTCGAGAGCTCTTATCTTCTCAACCACTTGCTCTAAATCCGTAACGCTCTTACAAATAACCTTTGAAATCAAGTCATACTCACCGGTGACCGTGTAAATGTCTGTGATCTCATCTATCTCCACCAATCCAGAGGCTGCAACAGGTCCAACTTCTCCTCCGATCTTTATGCCTATTACGGCCGTAACGAACCTACCTACTTTTTCGGCGTCAAGCTGAAGTGAGAATTTTTTGATCACACCGCTCTCCACGAGTTTCTTCACCCGATTCCTTACCGCGGTTTCAGAGAAGTTGAGTTCGTTGGCAATCTCGACAAAGCTCTTCCTTGAGTCCTCTTGGAGTATTGACAGTATCCTCTTATCGATCTCATCCAAACCTTTTTTCGCTGAGGTTTGGTGCAAAACTTCAAAACCCTCCTCAAATTAGGAAAAACATATTGAAGGTATCCTCTTTATTAACGTAAAAAATAGACTTACTTAAAATCTTTGTCAAGTGCATACCCCAACATACTCATCGAGACGTCCCCGCCTTTCCAGATTACTTTGGAAATCGAATATTATTTAATTATTTTTGCGATATTCAAACGTAAAAGAATAAATATCAGTGGAATAAAAATAATTATGGGGAAATCTAAAATGGGCTCTACCTTAACTGAAAAGATCATTCATGCTCATCTCGCCGACGGTGACCTGGAAAGAGGAAACGAGATAGGCATCAAGATCGATCAAACGCTTACCCAAGATGCTACTGGCACTATGGCTTACCTTCAATTCGAGGCTATGAAAGTGCCTAGAGTAAAAACCGAGTTGAGCGTTAGCTACGCCGATCACAACACTCTGCAGACGGATTTCATGAACGCCGACGATCATAGATATCTTCAGAGCGTCGCGGCCAAGTACGGAATCTACTTCTCTCGCCCGGGTAACGGAATATGCCATCAAATTCACTTAGAACGCTTCGCCATTCCTGGAAAGACGCTGCTTGGATCGGACAGCCACACTCCAACCGCTGGAGGTTTAGGAATGATAGCAATCGGTGCCGGTGGTTTGGATGTCGCAGCGGCAATGGCTGGAGAACCGTTCTATCTTAGAATGCCCTACATTGTAGATGTTCACCTTACCGGCAAACTTCCTCCTTTCGTCTCGGCGAAAGATGTAATACTAGAGGTTTTACGAAGGATGGGTGTCAAAGGCGCCACGAATAAAGCTTTGGAGTACACCGGACCGGGCGCGGGAACATTAAGCATCCCTGAGAGGGGTACAATAACAAACATGGGAGCAGAGACCGGAGCAACGACATCCATATTTCCATCTGACGAAAATGCGAAGAAATTCTTGAAGGCGCAGGGAAGGAGAGATCGCTGGACACAGTTAATGCCGGATGAGGATGCAGTTTATGATGAGACGATTGGAATTGATCTAGGCAAACTTGAGCCGTTGATCGCTCTCCCGCACAGTCCAGGCAACGTAAATACCGTAAAAGAGGTTGAAGGAGTCCCCGTCGATCAAGTATGTATTGGAAGTTGCACAAACTCATCCCTAAGAGACCTTAAAGTAGTCGCCGCTCTACTGAGAGGGAAAACTGTGAACGAGCGAGTGAGTTTAACGATCTCACCTGGATCCAGACAGGTCGTAGACCATCTTATCAAGTCTGGAGAGATGGCGTATCTAGCAGAGGCGGGGGCGAGAATACTTGAAAATACTTGTGGGCCATGCATTGGAATGGGGCAGGCGCCACCGACGAACGGAGTATCTCTTAGAACGTTCAACAGAAACTTCCCAGGCAGATCTGGAACAAAGAGCGCAAAGGTATATCTCGTAAGTCCGGAGACCGCCGTAGCAGCTACGATCTATGGAGAAATAAAAGATCCTAGGAGACTGGGAGAGCCCCCCGAGATAGAGATGCCGAACAAGTTTCAGGTGAATGATAATATGATAATACCACCCGCAAAGGATCCTGAAGCAATTAAAATTGTACGAGGGCCGAATATCAAACCCCTTCCAGAGTTCAATCCTTTACCGGAAATGCTCGAGGGGGTTGTTCTGCTCAAAGTCGAGGACAACATCACCACAGATCATATACTCCCAGCCGGTGCAAGGATACTCCCGTTGAGGAGCAACATTCCTGAGATAAGCAGGTACGTCTTCAATATGATAGACCCTAAATTTCCTGAAAGAGCTCTACGGAACAATGGAGGATTCGTTGTAGGGGGAGATAACTACGGAGAAGGATCGAGCAGAGAGCACGCAGCCATCGCGCCAAAGTACTTAGGGATAAAAGCTGTAATAGCGAAGTCCTTTGCTCGCATACACCTTGCAAACCTCGTTAACTTCGGTATTGTACCACTCACATTCGCCGATAAAGAGGATTACAACTCCATAGATCCGGACGATGATCTGGAGATAGACCTCACCGAATTAGAGAGAGGTGAGATCAAGACGAAAGACAGTTCAAAGAACCTGGAGATAACCCTTGTTCACGGCTTGGGTGGCAAGGAGATTGCAATCCTAAAGGCGGGGGGGAAACTCCCCTTCATTAGACAAAAGCTGGAGGTGTAAAACCTGGCGCAGAGGGGATTGAGGGAGTACTATGCAAAGAAGATGCTCGTTAAATATCTCCCTGAGTACTCGAACGGAGAGTTCGTACTGCCTGGAAGGGTTGAACTGGTTACGCCGGAACGCTCCATCGACGAGATAGCTGAAGAACAACGATGGATAAAAGAGGAGAAACTCGTTGTTAAACCTGATCAACTCTTTGGAAAGAGGGGAAAACATGGGCTGATTCTTTTAAATGCAACTCTCAATGAAGCGAGGGAGTGGATTGACGGGAGAATAAACAAAACGGCTAAAGTAGGAGGGGTGGAGGGTGAACTCACACACTTCTTAGTCGAACCTTACGTCGAGCATGATAGAGAGCATTATACTGCCATTAAGGATCACAGAGAGGGGGATCATATATTCTTCTCAACCGCGGGTGGAGTAGACATCGAAGAGAACTGGGACAAGGTTATAAAAATC
>CAYFVN010000143.1:0-4391 GCA_964346575.1 uncultured Candidatus Bathyarchaeia archaeon | reverse complement strand
AATCAACGTGGTGACGAGTGCCAATCCTGTCACCACCAATGGGAACCAGTATCTCCCAACGAAGATGGATGAAATATCCCCGTACGTAAAGCTTTGAAACATAAATGCTTCATTCACATAGGGGAGGTATATGTAAACCAATGTTGAGGCGACGAGCGGTACCGTTATCGCCGCAAGAATCTTCGTTGAAACCTCAATCTCCGGTAACTCCCTGAACATCGTCACGGAGAATAAGATGAATACGACAGCCGCCCCGATATAAACGGCGAGGTGAAAAACGGCGATAATCGCGTAACCGAGTAACGCTATTAACCCCGCGTTGGCCATCCCCAGTAAGCCGAGGCTTAGCGCCGAGTAAACGAGGGATCTCTGCCCCACGACCGAGGCTGAGAAAACCAGTAGAGCCGCCGCCAAGGCTGAAAACGAGCCTAGTATCAACAGATCATTCATATTTCAATCCCCTCTTCTCATCGAATACGACTTTAACCTTCTTTAATGGCCTCTTAAATTGCTCCGGAATCCTTAAAAGCTTATCAGGGTTGAACTTCAGTTCTTCAAGTTTATAGTATGCCGTATCGTGGACGTCGGTGAATCCCAACGCGTCTTCAGGACATACATCCACACAAAACCCGCAAAATACGCATCTTGCATAATCTATTCCAGGATTTCTCTTCTTCCCCCTCCAATGCATCTTAATCGCGTTGGCGGGGCAAATCCTCGCACATAAGCCACATTCTATGCATTTTTTAACGTCGAGCATTATCATTCCTCTATAGATCGGCGGAAGCTCCATGGTAACCTCTGGATACATTACGGTTATCCGCCTATTCTCGAATAGAAACTTTAACCCAGTCTTTACAGCCTTTAAATGACCCTCAACGTCGGGGTAAGACTTCTTTTCGCCCATTAGATCACACCCTTTATGATTATCATTAAAATCGAGATGATTATCGAGATGAAGGAAATGGCGAACAGGTTATGCCAGCCTATCTTCATAGCTTGGTCGATCCGATACCTTGGATACACAGATCTCAGGAACACCGAGAAAGCCATCACGATCAAAGCTTTGATGAACACCATAAGCCCTGGAAGTAGCATGTCTGAGGGTATGCTGAACCCGAACCATACTGGAGAGAGGTTCGACGGCCAGAAAATTGGGTTCCACCCTCCCAGGAACAGTAGGGTGAATATGAGACTTAAAGTATAGGTTTTAACGTATCCGTAACCCATGGCGAGGCCGTAGATTATTCCGGAGTACTCCGTATAGGGCCCACATACGACCTCGGTATCCGCCTCCGCAATTTCATAGGGATACTTCGAGGTAGAGTAAAGCATAGCTATGAAGAATACTACGGCTGCTACGGGGTTTAACACGATCCCGAAAAAGTTCGATTGCCCTTTGACTATCTCTAGAAAGTTCAAGCTTTTGAATAGTATCGCCATGGAAAGTACTGCGACGAACAGAGGTATCTCGTAGGCCATCATCAAATAGCATTCTCTCAGCCCACCTATAAATGAGAATTTATTGTTGCTCACCGAGCCCATCGTTAACACAAACATGGATGGAATCGTCAGCAGAGCTATAGAGATCAACAGGGAAATATCGCTGTTCATAGCGGTGTAGCTTGGGCCGACGGGTATTGTGGATAAGGGTATCAATGCGAATGCGAAGAGAAGTACGGGACTTAAGATGAACAGGAATCTATCGGCTTCCTTTGGAACCAGTACCTCAGCGAAAAGATACCTTAAAAGGTCGGCTACAAGCTGTACTATTCCACCAAGCCTTTTACAGACGTATAATGGACCGTACCTAACTTGAATCTTACCAGCGATCTTCCTCTCAAGCCACAAGAGGAAGATTAAAACAACAAATACAACTATCAGACCGGGGTAGATTAAAGGTACGAATATAAAGGGTTGGAAGATCAAACGTAGTAGTGGAATCAATAGATCGTTCGTTATTTGAATGACTAGATCCTCGATCATCATCTGTCAGCCTCGGGGGGGAAGTAGTCTAAACTACCATAAACTGCAGGTATATCGGCCAACCTGTGGCCGATTAACGCGTGTTTAAACGCGATAACGTTTCTAAATGACGGAGTGATCAACCTGAATCTATATGGTTTTATTAACCCGTCACTCACGATATGGTAGATCGCTTCACCTCTGCTACATTCTACCCTTCCAACATGCTCTCCTTCCTCAGCCCTCAGGGCCACGAAGTGGGAAGGTAATCGCACGATCCCTTTTGTTAAAAGCTCCTTTTTAACTCCGATCAGCCTTGTAAGATATGCGTCTGCAAGCAACGGACCCGAAGGCATCCCATCTAAAACCCTCTCGATTATTTCCATACTATACTGGATCTCGTCGAACCTTACCAGAAGCCGCGCCAGGCTATCTCCTTCATCTCTCCTAGCTACTTTAAAATCGACTTCAGGGTAAGCCGCGTAAGGCTCAGCTTTCCTCACATCGTATTCTACGCCTGACGCTCGTAGGTTTGGGCCAACTAGACCGAGTTTGATTGCATCTTCCTTTTTGATTACTCCAATATCTTTGAGCCTATTTAATGTTACAGGGTTGTAGACGAATAGATCGAAATAATCCTTAAACTTCTTTCTAAGGAAGGTTAAAGCCCTCTTGGCCTTATCCCTAAAGTCGCCGGGGATATCACGCCTGACGCCCCCAGGAATAATATAGGAGTATGTCAGCCTTGCACCTGCGATCATCTGCATTAACTCCAAGAATGGTTCTCTATCGGCGAAGCCCCACATGAACGCGGTCGAAGACCCGAGCATTATACCGTGGATCCCAATTCCGTATAGGTGGCTTGCGATTCTATTTAGCTCACAGATTAACGTCCTCAAGTATTGAGCCCTCGGTGGAGCTTCGACGCCGAGTAGTTTCTCTAACGCTAGGATGTATCCTAAATTGTGGTTCGCAGAGTCTAGGATCGCCTGCCTCTCTATTAACGGTATTATTTGAACATAGGACTTCGTTTCGGCGATCTTTTCGATCGTCCTGTGGACCCAGCCCATATCCGGGATGAATTCGACTATTATATCGCCGTCGAGTTTCACGATGAATCTTGTATGTCCAGACGTCGGGTGCTGGGGTCCAATGAATACTTCAAGCAGCTTCTCCGTACAACTCATATTTCGATTCCTTCCTCTGGAATCATGAACTCTTTGCGAAGTGGATACATTCCTTCAAAGTCATCCGGCAGTAGGAGGAGTTTGAGCTTGGGGTGGCCCTGAAATACTACACCGAGCATCTCGTATGTTTCTCTCTCAGGGTATTCGCAGCTTTTCCAAATTTTTATTAAAGAGGGCGTTTTCGGATCTTCTCTCGGAAGGGAAGTTTTCAACTCAATTATTAACTTCGCATAGTCCTTTACAGAGTATGACCCAACATAGTAGATTACTTCGATCGAGCCCTTTTCTGGATAGTCAACTCCTGTTACTCCTTTAACGTGATCGAATCCCATCTTATTCAACCTGTCACCGAGGTCGACGATATTCTTCTCGTCGACTTCAAGGATCACCCTACAATCGGATGCCCACACCGTTTTTTTACATAGACCTTTTACTTTGTCAAAAAGCCCTTTCATCCCTTCCCCATTCACCGAACTTCAGCTCCCTCTTGATTTTATCTTGTAGCATAAACACCGATTGTATTACTGCTTCCGGCCTCGGTGGACAACCCGGTATGAAGACGTCTACAGGCAGTATTTCGTGGGGTCTAACTATATTATAGCTATTCCAGAATATCCCCCCATCTATGGCGCACGCACCCATGGCTATCACAAACTTCGGTTCCGGCATCTGTTCATAGACGATCCTCGCAGCTCTCCCCATCCTTCTCGTTAAAGTTCCCTCTACCAATAGTAAGTTGCATTGTCTTGGGGAGAAGAAAGGTAGCACGCCAAACCTCTCCGCGTCGAACCTCGGTCCGGATGTTGCCCCAATCTCACAACCGCAGCATGAAGTTGTGAAGTGAACTGGCCATAAACTGTATGTAATACCCCAATCCCTAACCCTCTTCACCAAGCTTATGTTATCGATGAGGTATATTATCCCGGTCCTAAGAAGATCCTCAACCCTTCCTACGAGGATTCTTCCATTTCCAAGATCCATACGCTCACCTTCTTAGCCTCGTTTAACCCGAATATTAAAGGTGGGATGAGTGATAAGGTCAAAATCGAGAAGATAACGATCGAGATAGGATAGGCGAGGATATCCATCATGACGATAAAGAAGTAGATTACTATCGGTTCAACCGTTAAGAAGATTATCAAGTACGCATAATACTGCATAACGAAAAATCCCCTAGCCCTTCCATGGGGGGGATTCCCCGCTTCAAATCTCATAAACTTTGAAAGATTTGAAGCGTGC
>CAYFVN010000142.1:0-5731 GCA_964346575.1 uncultured Candidatus Bathyarchaeia archaeon | reverse complement strand
TGAGATCAGCTTCGAAAAAGGAGACGATAAATTCATCGTTAGAAAATTTAAGGAAGAATAGCGCAAGCGGAGAACTCGTTAAGGCAGTAGCTGAAATATTACATGATGATTGAATACTTAGGACTCCACTTACAAGACCTTTAGAGAAACTTATGAAAAAGTTCTTAACGAATTTATAAAAAAAGCTAATGGGTAAGAATACAAAATTTGGGTAGATGTTTAATGCCATATTTTTCTTTTGTTTAACCTACACGATATCGTGGGACAAAGTCCCCGCGGGGCCTTCGAAGTAAAGTTTAGCCCACGCTAATGAATGTTTATTATGTCTTCCATATAACTCACATAAAATATAATCCATATTCTCAATGTATCTATGAGCGCGTGGTAGTTTTACCTGTTTGAATCCTAAATTAGAAACATAAGATAAGCGTGTATAAATTTATATTAATCTTGTATTAGAGCTTAGCTTGTAAAAAAGGTCGTTAAAATGTCTTCTTCAATTCTGGTTAGGAGTATAATGAGTAGGAATGTGAAAACTGTAAACCCTAACTCGAAGCTCAGGGAAGTTATTCGGAAGATGGTTAAATTTAATATAAGTTCTGCGATCGTCATTGAACGAGATAGACCAGTAGGTGTCATCACCGAGAGGGATGTCTTGAAGAGCTTGGTTGAGGCTTATATGGATCTTGACGTTACTGAGGCTAAGGATATCATGTCGGGACCTTTAATCTCAATAGCGGAGGATGCTGACATCGAGCAAGCTTCAAGGATGATGCTTGAGAATAATATCACGAAGCTTACAGTCGTTAAGGATGGGAGACTTGTCGGGATAGTCACCTCTTCCGACGTAATTAGAGGTACTAACCTGCTAATGGGAACCCTTAAAGATATTTGCGTGATCGGAAGGAAGTAGCCAATTCTAGCCCCATTAACATCCAATACGATAGAATAGCTACACCTATCACGGCTGCGCTGTTTTAGGGTCTTTTTTAAAGGAATAACGTCGATCGACGAAAGGTAAGAGTAATCTTTTTGAACACCTCAGGGATAAAGGCTATCTACAGCTAGAGCGGTGCAATCATGAATAGAATGTTGATACTACTACTTACCTGCCTCTTATCGATCTCAGTGGCGGGTATCTCCGCCTTTCCCTCCGATTACTCGGTAGCTAGAATAGTTGACGTAAGCCATCCTACTTCGGTTCAACCCAATCAGGATTTTAAAGTGGTAGTTACGGCTGAATACGCGGATAGTCTATACGTTGATGTCGGAATAAGAGATGTGAACACGAATGAGATCGTCCAAGCGTTAACTCTAATAAGTAACTTTCATGGTCCAGGCGAGGAATCTTTTGCATTTAATTTGACTGCCCCTGAACATGAAGGAGTTTGGATGCTCGAAGCCTTAACTAATGCTTGGTGGAAAGGAGCTTGGTTCTCCGACCCCAATCAGGGAAATTACAAGTTCGATATAGAAATAACTTACGAGGAGGAGGCTGCCACCTCCGATAAAGCCGTTTTGCAACTAGTTCCACCCATTCACGGGTTAAGTTTTAAAGTCGATGGTATCGATTACTCCCCTCCGAATGAACGTTTAACGCTTCAACTGGAAGCTGGCGTACACATTCTAGCGGTTAACTCCTCAGTGGATATGCATAACGGTACTCGTCTCTTCTTCTCAGAATGGAGTGACGCTGTAACCTCAAATCCTAGAAGTCTACTGTTACGTGGAGGTACGTCGAATATACTCTTCCCTATCTACAGGAGGCAGTATAACCTCCAGGTTGTTTCGCTCCATGATTCGGTTAGGGGTGGCGGATGGTATGACGAGGGTTCAGAGGCACTTCTTGAGGCTCTACCCAGAGTACGGATAGAAGGTCGAGTTTACGAATTCGATGGTTGGAGGGGCGATACAACTTCTAAAGGTCTCTCAACTTCGGTCTTGGTTGATGAACCTAAGAACGTTGAGGCAGTCTGGGAGGAGTACCCCTCGGGTACAACGACTCCAAACTGGATTTTAGTAGCCTCAACGATCCTACTAGCCGCTTCCATAATAAATGTCGTCATAATAGCCGTAAGACGAAGAACCCCAAGGACAACTCTTCTAGCTGCTTTAATTTTCTTTCTTGTATTAATCCAGGTGGTTCCGGCAGCCAGCTCACCAACGAGCTCGTATTCGACCGTTCAGATCGGAGATTCTAAATGGCGTTATTGGTTCACTCCCGGTTGCGATACTTGTATAATTTGGTTGGGTGGAGGAGTTTTCGGCGAATACACCTTCATAAACCCTTATTGGTTGGAGTCCTATAATACAATGAGATTCGTCCAGAACTTAGCCAATTTCTATTCCGTATTGGCCATAGATGAGGGAAGCGAGAGCTATTTACAGAGGCCCTTGGATCGGATAGTCCACGGCGAAATATATAGAGGTGGAGGATTCGTTGAGGAGGCTAGGCGATGGGCCTTAAACTCGGGTTACTCTCACGTCTATCTGGTTGGATACTCGGTAGGCGGAATAGTAAGCGCGGCCGAATCTATAGTTCATAACCCTGAGGAATGGAGTAGCCCAGACGGAGTCATCTTAATAACGACTCCAATAGGTAAAGGCGTATTTAATAAGGCCGACCAATTAAGAGCTAACCTTCTCATCGTATATGGTGAAGGGATGACCCCCCTTGTTGTAAAGTCAGGTGAGAACCTGTTCGAAGAGACGCCGCCTGAAGGCCTGCATGGGGAGGGATGGCTGCACAAGGAGTTTCACGTGATCCAAAATGTGGCTCATGAGATATGGACTATAGCCGAAACTGGTGAATACAATCCCAAAGCAAGCAAGCTTGTGATACGCTTCATCGAGGACTCCAAGATCCTCAACTACACATCGGGTGAGAAGATGATCAGAGCCCATACAACCGAGGTGCCAGAAACTGTAAAGGCAACCATGGAAACAATCCCAAGAGACGTGAAGGATTATCCATTTAAAATACGTCTTAAAGTTTCAGGTCTACCCCCGGGCAGCTACACCTTCATGGCCGGTTCACAAACAGGTTACGGAATCCACTCTATCGTTAAGGGAACTGTGGAATACGACGGGACGGTTGAAGCGACTCTGGTATTAGCTCAACCTCTTACAGAAGGAGAGCTTATCAGAGTTTTAGCCAAATCGGATGACTCCAATACTGTTTTAAATCTCGGCGCCGTGAAGATGGATACGAAGTCCCTTTTAACGGTCTCGTTGGGTTTTAAGGGTGTACCGGTCAGGGTTGATAACGTTGAATACCTTAGTAGCGCAGATGGTTTTATACGTTTAAAGGTAAGCCCCGGCTTACACCGGGTGGAGGTAGATAAGACGGTGGACTTTGGAAACGGCAGTAGACTCAGCTTTAAAGGGTGGCTTGAAGATTCAAACAACTCAACCAAGACGAAGATGGACACCTCAGAGAGAACGTTTTTGACCGCTATATACGTACGCCGATTTCTAGTTGAAATTCATTCTTCCAGAGGAGAAACTTTGGGAGGATGGTTTCAAGAGAACACTAAAATCAACCCTAAAATTGAACCCAAAATAATCGTTGAAAACGACTTTGCATACCTCTTCGATGGATGGCATCCCGAAGATCAAATAGGAATCGATGGAAGTCTGCAAGTGTACGAACCCAAACGGATCGATGCCGTTTGGAAGGAAGTTAGAATACCAGCTGCTGAATCTGAAAGCCCGTTTACAATACCGCTCCTCATCTTACTCCCAGCTCTAATCTCTTTCATAGCTACATCGGCTTTAATGGTTACACTTCCACGAATAAGAATACAGAGGGAGGAGAGACGATAAGCTTAAATAATATATTATTGTATCGAGTTCTGAGCTAACCACTTGGATAGGGTGGGGCTTTGAGTATAGTTTCAGAAGGGCTTCGGATGGCTTCCATCACATCAAAAGACGCCATTTGCTCCAGTCTAGACGCCGATAGCTACTTCTACTTTAGTTATTTCTTTAAGGGCTGAACCTGGGTTCGAAGTTTAAGATTCGAATCCACGGCCCCTTTAGGAGTTTATAGTTTATGGTAGATCTTAAAAATGAGGGTGAAAGGCGGCTTGTCGTGAAGTTCGGTGGAAGTAGTTTAGCCGACGGCAGCAAAGTTTCAAACGCTGCAGGTATACTCGTTGATGCTTTGAAGAGAGGTGGACGCGTGGTCGTTGTCGTATCGGCCATGGGTCGTACGACCGACGCCCTCATGAGGATAGCATCAGAAGCCCTCAACGGAGCCTCCGTTGGAAAGTCAGATTTAGACGATCTCCTCTCCATGGGGGAGCGTACTAGCTCCAGGCTTCTCACAACTGTTTTGAGATCGATGGGCGTAGAGGCTAGATACTTGGATCCGGAGGACGATGATTGGCCCATAGTTACTGACGGTACATTCGGGAATGCCGTGCCTCTATTGGATGAATGTGATCTCAGGGTTAAAAAGTTTGTAGCTCCGGTAATGGAGAGGAGGGCCGTCCCCGTCATACCGGGATTTGTAGGTAAGACTTTGGAGGGAAAGATAACTACTATAGGTCGGGGTGGGAGCGATACTACGGCCTTCATCTTGGCAAGATACCTCGATGCCGACGAGGTTGTTCTCGTAACCGATGTGGATGGTATAATGACCGCCGACCCTAAGCTTGTCGATGCAGCTCGACCATTACCTGAAATCTCAGCTAAGGAGCTTGCAGGATTGGCTGATTCGGGTACTAAATTTGTCCACAAGAAAGCGTTGAGGTATAAGCCCGACTGGGTTAACGTCAGAGTTGTAAACTTTCGTAGAGGCCGTTTAAATTCAGGAGGAACTCTCATTAAAGGAGAGTTCCCAGGAGAACTTGAGGTGAAACTAGGCCACAATGGATCCTTGGACATGGTGACCGTTGTCGGCAAAAGTATACCGGGCAACCCCGACATGATTCATAAACTTTTAGAGGCCTCCTCCGACGCGGAGAAGATACTCGGGATATCATCGGATGATAACTCAATCATACTCTACATCCCCTCCAGCCAGGGCGATGGGGCGTTGAAGGCGGTTCACGACGTTGTAGCCGAGGCTGAGGAAGCTGGAGCCGTAGCCGTACGTAGAAATATCGCCCTAATAAGAGTTGAGGGTGTAGGATTGGAGAATACTCCCGGGTTGATCGGTGCGATATCCACCCCCTTAAAGGAGAATGGGATTAACATACTCGGCATGTTCACGGTCGCTTCAAGCGTATCAACCTTGGTGGACTGGGAGAAGAGGGATGATGCCATCCGTCTAATAAAGGGCTCAATTAAGGGTAATAGGAGAGATATATAGAATGGGTTTGATTGATGTAGGTGTTCTAGGCGCAACAGGATTAGTAGGCCAGAGATTTGTGCAGCTTCTAAATGGGCATCCTTGGTTTAGGGTGACTAAATTGGCGGCCTCTGAGCAAAGCACTAACAAGTCATACCGAAAGGCCGCCAGATGGAAGTTGAACTCCCCGATCCCCAGCGATATGGAGGATATAGTGGTGGTTTCTCCAGAACCCGAGCGTCTTAAGGAGACTCCCCTAGTATTCTCAGCTTTACCCTCCAACGTGGCCGGCCCCATAGAGGAGGCCTTCGCGAGAGCTGGGAAGGTTGTGGTTTCGAATGCCGCATCCCATCGCATGGATCCATACGTTCCAGTCATGAACCCTGAAGCAAACGCGGATCATATAGCCCTCATCGAAGAGCAACGAAGCCATAC
>CAYFVN010000141.1:0-9730 GCA_964346575.1 uncultured Candidatus Bathyarchaeia archaeon | reverse complement strand
CGATTACTGCAAGCTGAACATAAGTTATAATGACAATTGCCGGCATCAGGACTTTATCCCATGATTTAGTGTCCTGCCTTATCCCGCGGGCTCTTTGATTGATGAGTTCGGGGTTAAATTTGTACAGAATTATCATAGCTACAGGATAGTGTATAGAAATTAATCCAATGTAAATCCATGCTCGGGGGATGTCGATACGACCAGCCGAGACAAATAAAATTATGGCTGATAAAATTATTAAAAGTGGAATTCGCATGATAGTCCCTATTCCGATCTCCAATTCTTTATTGTGCTTTGCATTATCCTTTTCTCCATCCATTTTTTCGCCCCACCTACTAATTAGGTTATCCTAATTAGGTAAACCTAATAAATAATCATATTTAAGTTTTTCCAAGGATCGCGCTAGAAAGTTCTTAAGTCACGTTTATATATAACGGTGTTATGTCATAAATATTAAGTTACGCTAGATATTTGAAACCATTAAAAAAACTGAACGAGCATGTGTTTTCACTATGCATCGAACTGATGAAAGATTGTCGAGCAGAAGAGGTTTCTTGAAGTCCATTATGTCGACAGCTCTGTCAGTCTCAGTTTTTTCATCTTTAGTTGGGAGAGCCAGAGCGGATGTACCTGACATTAACCAGATTGAAGATATCTCTACATGCCCAACCGCGTGTAAGATAAGGGTTCAGATTAGACATGCAAATCCGAGCGATAGCCATTACATCGATACGGTCAAGGTTGACGTTGACGGCCAAATTACACAATATCCATTAGAACCACAAGACACCAACCCATTCACAGTCGATTTAAATCTAGAAAACACTCGGGAAAATCCAAACGTGACGGCCAGCGCTCACTGCAACCTACACGGATGGGGCACCTGGTCTAATCCAATACAGATACCCGAGTTTCCAGCGCCGATCATAGCAACCATTGCTATACTAGCAACATCACTGTTAATGTTCAGGAATGCTAAGAAATAATTTTCCTTACTACTATGAGGTTTAAGGTAGCTAACTTAAATTTAGCCCACTTTAAAGTTCTTAGCGCGCGCTAACAAATAACAAATTTTAAGCGTGTATAAATCGCGTGCTTTTAAACGGGTGTATTACCCACTTAAAAATCGAATGAAATTACCTTTGTGACGCCAATGAATACTGTTTTATTGAAGACAGCGGTTCGCGTGTGGCTGATGGAGAGATTGGTTTCGGGGTTCAATTATTTCGGCCTTATGAATGTGGTTTATGAGCCACGGTGGGGCATACTTTTGTCACATCAAATTGGTATGTCTACACGAATTGTGTACATCTCTGTCTTTGCATATTTTCTCCTGCGATATGTTAGGAAGTATGAGACTAAAGATTTGATCCATGTTGGGATATTATGGTTGGGATTGACTCTGGCATTTGAATGGTTTGGGAGTTTCGCCATGGGCCGCCCAGTTGAAGAAGTCTTAGTCGGTTGGAACATTTTCGCGGGGTATATGTGGCCTTATGTGTTACTAACCTATCTACTCTCTAACCCAGTCATTGGGACGATCATGCACCCAAGTAAGAGAAGATAATGATAACGTTAGTGCGCGACGTTTTTCTTTTTACATTCAGAGCTGTTCCTTTCCATGCTTCATTAGTTCTTCCTTCGTTGGAAATGTTGCACAGCGCATTTTACATTTATTCTCTTCACTCATTTTTCATCAGTCAATTAACATCTAAATAAGTTAATATTATGTTTAGTTCTGAGATATACTTTGCTTGGTTGGAGATTTATGATATGAAGGAATACGACTTGATATCTTTAGGCACAGGTTCTGCGATGGGTATTGTAGATGCGATGATTCAACAAAATCCAAGTATGAAGGTTGCCGTCATAGACAAGGATGAACCGGGTGGAATCTGCCTGACGAGGGGTTGTATACCCTCAAAAATATTGTTATATCCAGCAGAGTTGGTGAGAACGATAGAAAAGGCCAATGAATTCGGCATAGACGTCGGGATAAAGAAGATAAATTTTAGGACAGTCATGGAGAGGATGAGGACCATCATATACAACGATATAAACATGATAAGAAGAGGACTCTCACATTCTGAGAATATAGATTACTATCCTACGGTAGCCGAATTCACCGCTCCTTACACATTAAAGGTTGGGGACGAAACAATAACGTCAAAAAATATACTTCTATGTACAGGCTCAAGACCCATAATACCTCCGATAGAGGGGCTTGAAGAATCGAGTTACCATACCAGTGACACAATCCTAAAGATAAGTCGACTACCAAAAGACATCGCTATCGTTGGCGGAGGATACATAGCAGCTGAATTCGGCCATTTTCTTTCCGCCATGGGTTCAAAAGTCACCGTAATCGGTAGAAATCCAAGGTTCCTCCCTGCAGAAGAACCTGAAATTTCAGCGCTGGTAAAAAGAGAGTTGGGAAAACATATGAAAGTTATCACTAACCACGAGGTGCGTAAGGTAGAGAGAACGTCAACGGGTAGAAAAAAAGTCGTTGCCGTCAATAGAGAGAATGGAGAGAATACGATAATAACGGCAGACGAGATATTGATCGCCACTGGTAGGGGCTCGAACTCAGACATACTTCATACCGAAAGGGGGGGAATAAAAACGGATGAGAGGGGATGGATCATAGTAAACGAGTACCTGGAGACCTCACAACCGAACGTTTGGGCTTTTGGAGATGCCAACGGGAGATACCTGTTCAAGCACGCAGCGAATTATGAGTCCATGATCGTATACTATAATTCCGTAATGAAGAGAAGAGTTAAGATGGACTATCATGCAGTCCCACACGCCGTTTTCACGTATCCAGAGATCGCAAGTGTTGGACTCAAAGAAGAACAGGCAATCAAAGAACATGGAAAGGATAATGTGGCAATTGGGATGCAAAGATATCAAGACACTGCCAAGGGAGAGGCTATGGCGGTAAAGGACTACTTTGTCAAGATAATAGTTGAAAGGGACTCCATGCTTATCCTGGGATGTCATATCATCGGGCCTTACGCTTCCGTTCTGATACAAGAGATCGTGAATCTAATGTATACATCCGAGCGAAGCGCAGCGCCGATCATTAACGGAATGCACATTCACCCCGCACTGAACGAAGTCGTCGAAAGAGCATTCCGCAACCTCATGCCACCCGATCAATATCATCATGTACTTGAGCATAACTATAATCTTGTCGTGAACTAAAAATGAAAACAAGCAATTCCCTTTAATATCTATCGAATAATGCGCTTTCAGCGCGAGTGTCAATATAGATAAATATTTCTTTCATTTTATGCTCCAAGGATAGGCTTTCTCAACACTCGCGTTCTCAACGGTAATCGCATATATCGCATTGCTCATTCGTACAGCTTCGTCAAGTCCTTTCTGGTGAACGTTTCTCCCGGTCGCATTCCCCGCTGCTCCACTTTCGATTTGATCGTGAAGCGTTTTTAGGAATTTCTTAATGTCGGTTGAGGCACCGCCCGCACAAATTACCTTCGTCCTTCCTGCGGCACGGATTGCTTCCTTGAATATTTCTTTAGAATCGCTGCCCGTCTTCTCGGGATAGTTCACCTTGACAAAATCAGCGCCAAGGCATGCAGCCACTCCAGTAGCTCCAGCGATAAGGTGAGGATCTCTCTCATCTTTTACCGCTTTTCCTCTAGGATATATCCAGAGAACAACTATAAGGCCTCGCTGATGGGCCTCGTATACAATTTGAGATGCTTTTCTCAACATTCGCGGTTCATACTCGCTTCCCAGATAAATAGTATAGCCTACTCCAAGTATTTTCAGGCCACTGTTTTTCCGAAAATCGATCACTTGACTTACATCGACGAGTTGCTCACTGTAAGGGTCTTTCTGATCAGTCTTTACAAGATTAGTTTTTGAGTTGAGTTTAACGAGATACTGGACATTCGGATAATCCATTCCATAGCGAGCGATCAGTCCTAACTGTGTGGCAAACACTCCAATCTTCGCCTTACTCGCAATCCTGAAGAGATGTTCAGGATCCGAATCATCAGGATGAATGCCTTCGCCATAGAAGTCGGAGTTGAGATGTTCAATCTTCTGATCCCCTGCAAAAAGCATTAATCTTCCTGAGCGTTTTGTGATATCATTATAATTCTCGATGTACTTCATCCTCATATTTTTTGGAACTTCAAGGGGTACAATCACTTCTTTTTTCATTCCTATTCTCTTCATTTTTTAACATGCGGTCTTTTATAACTATATCTAGTACTCGCGTGAGTGCACCCATGATTAGAAAAAAGGGGCCTTACTCAAAGATCCGGCATCTCTTCATAGAATTTGCTCATTGTATGATAGAGTTCCTTGTACATCGTAAAGATCCTCGAATATTTACGATAGTTACCTCGATTGGGTCTTCGATCCTCCCCCAGCTTTACCATATTTCTGGTGGATTCTCTAAGATTCTTATAGGTGCCTTTGCTGATCGCCGCCAGCATAGCAGCACCCAAAGCAGAGGCTTCCTCAACTTTGGGGTATAATACTGGTTTTCCTAAGATATCCGCCTGTATCTGCCTCCAGATACTTGATCTCGCTCCTCCCCCACCGACGCGGACTTTCCTAATTCTTATCCCGTGTTCCTCTAGTGTTTCCATTATCCATCTCAATGTGTAAATAACGCTCTCAAGGATAGTTCGGGTTACATGTGTCTTGTTGTGTGAATATGTTAAGCCGAACAATGCTCCTCTGGCTAATGAATCGCGAATCGGAAATCTCTCACCGGCAAAGAAGGGCAACATTACCAATCCATCGGCGCCGGGATTTATTCTCGCCGCATTCTTTAACATTATTTGGTATGGGTCAATTCCACGTTCCTTAGCCTGCTCTTCTTCCTCATACCCGAAATTGTCTTTGAACCATCTGAGAAGTTCTCCCGCATTGTTAACCGCTCCGCCGACAAGCCATTTTTTCGATGTAGCATAATAGCAGAAAAATCGTGCATCAAGACGTTTGTCGATGGATGGTTTATCCGATAGAACCCTCAACGCGCCACTGGTTCCGATGTTGATCGCGGCGATATCGCCTTCAATCGCACCAAGCCCAATGTTGCTTGCCGCACCATCTGAGGCGCCTAGAATGATCGGTGTCCCCTTCTTTAGACCTGTGTATTTCGCAATTTTTTCCGGTAGCTCGCCGATAATCTCCGTTTCACTAGCTAACACTGGCAGTTTTTCTCTATCTATGCCTATTATATTAAGCAGTTCTTCATCCCATTCTAACTTATGTATATTGAGTAACTGTGTCCCAGACGCGGTTGAGAGATCCAGATAAGCCTTTCCTAGCATTTTAAGAATTACATAATCCTTTGCAGAAAGTAGCTTTGAACATTTCTCGAATTTTCTCGGCATTTTATCCTTAAGCCATAAGATCTTAGGCAATGGATATATGGGAAGATCTGGACACCCTGTCGATTTATATAGAGAATGGGGATCGATTTTTCGGCTTAACTTTTTACTTTGGGAAAGGGCTCTACGGTCCTGCCAGGTGAGTAGCCGGTTGAGGTGACGAGCTTTGCTGTCAACCATCGTTATTCCATGCATTTGGGCACTAAAACTGATCATGGATATCTCATCTGCGGATATATTCGTCGTTTTAACCGCGTCTTTCATCGTCCCTATAGCTCCTTTCCAGATCTCCTCCGGATCCTCCTCGGCCGTATCGGATTTCGGCCGATAGATCGCCATTTTCTGGAATGCTTGTCCGAGAACATTTCCCTCATCATCGAATATTATTGTTCGAACATTGGTTGTGCCCAGATCCAATGTCAAAAAAATATCGGTCATTTCAATAAGCCAACTCAATCGATTAAGTTATAGATCATAGCGAATTTAATATCTTTTCACATAGATGACTATATTCGCTGAGCAGCGTATGGTAATTGTTCTAGTTTATAGGAGGACTTCATGCATGGTGTTGTTGTTCCCTCAATCATCGTAAAAAACCAGGATGAAATGGATACAATGCTTCTTCGAATAAAAATTAAGGTGGAACGAGCGATGGTTGATGTAGTGGACGGTGAATTCTTACCCAGTATTTTTCTTTAACATTTACTTAATCTTCGTCTAGTAAGATTTCCAGTAGCACCTAGAATAACTATGGGCGGGGTGCAATAGAATGGTCGGACATGGTAAGCCTACCGTTTAACCGCGTGTCCGCCGAATTTTTGACGCATGACGGCGAGCAGTCTATCCGAGAACGAATATTCATCTCTGGAGCGCAATCGTTGAAGAAGCGACAACGTAATTACCGGTGCATTTAGATCGAGATCGATGGCTTCAAAGACCGTCCATCGACCTTCTCCTGAATCGGCGACGTAGGGGGCAATATCGTTGAAGTCTGAGCCATCCGCTAGAGCCTCCGATGTTAGGTCAAGAAGCCAGGATCTGACTACACTGCCGAAACGCCAGATCTCAGCGATCTGGTGTAGATCAAGCTTGAAATCCTCTTTCCTCTTCAGAAGGTCGAAGCCTTCTGCATATGCTTGCATCAGCCCATATTCTACTCCGTTATGCACCATCTTCACAAAGTGGCCAGCTCCGTTTGGCCCCACATGACCCCATCCTTTATCCGGGGCGGGCGCGAGGGTCTCAAATATTGGGCGAAGTTTGTCCACGATCTCCTTTTCTCCTCCAACCATCATACTGTATCCTTCTTTCAAACCCCAAATACCGCCGCTGGTCCCCACATCAACAAAGTAGATTCCTTTTTCTTTTAACATCACGGCGCGTCGAATTGTGTCTTTATAGTACGAATTTCCCCCATCGATGATGATATCTCCCTGGTCCAATAGTGATAACAGTTTTTGGATTGTATCATCGACAGGGGTTCCTGAGGGGATCATTAACCATATTGATCTTGGAGGTGAAAGTCTCTCGACCAACTCTCGTAAAGAGTAGGCTCCAACGACGCCCTTCTCCTCTGCTCTCTGGATAGTCTCTGGACGGCGAGCGTTACCCACAACTTTGTGGCCTCCTTGGATCAGGCGAACTGACATGTTCAGTCCCATCCTACCGAGTCCGATAACACCTAGATTCATCCTATACCCCTTTTTCATGCCATTTTCATAGTACTAGCATACAATATATTCCTAATCTCTACAAAAAATCTTCGATAGTAGCTTCATATATTATCCGTATATTCCTTTAAGCAGTTGGGTTGATCCATTTTTTACATCCTTTTTCAGATTGATGCGGATCAAACGTCGATTATACCGCTTCAATGCACGATAATCTCCTAAAGCTTAGCGCGCGTGCTCACAAATTACTTGTCTCCACTCACCAGAAAGGATGTAATCTGAAACATCCATTTCTCCCAAATGTTGATCAGCCAGGTCTCTTCGAACCCTCGTTGAGACGCTTTTACGCTTCGTAGATTTGATTTTATATCCTTTTGCTTCGGCCACGTATAAGCGAAGAACGGAAGCTTATACGTTTCCGCTAAAATGATTAGTTCGCAGTCGTTTTATCAAATCAACCTTGGCGTCGCCTACAAGCGCGCGCCGACAATTTTCAACAAATTAGTTCAAATAAGCGGAGATAAGCAACCATCTGTAAGGGTTCACATTGACAACTGTGGATGAGGAATATTTTATAACCTAACTTTCGTAATGTTAGCGAAGATCTAAATTTGACTAGTGGTTGAGGAAGATCTTTGCCCCAAGATCTTAGCGCGCGCTAAGCGGGGAAGTGTGATAGTGAATGCTAAAAATTGCTGATGCTCACGCACACCTAACTGAATTGGAAAATCTAGGCGTCAATATTGATAAGGCTGCTCAGGAGGGGATATTTGCGATAGTGTCGATGGGAATGGACTTAAAATCGAATGTCCAAACGCTCCGGATAACTGAAGAATTCAGGGATTATCCTGTAAAGATTTTACCTGCCTTAGGCTTACATCCGTGGGGTTTAGTCGAAACATATGTCGAGCAGACCATCACGCATATGCAGCAGAACATGGATAAAGTGGCTGGAGTCGGAGAAGTGGGTCTCGATTACTGGCTGAAAGACGTTAAGAAAGACCCTTCGAAAAAGGAGGTTCAACGCTCAACGTTCAGAGAGACTATTCGTGTGGCGAAAGAGTTTGATAAACCGATTACCGTCCATAGTAGAGGAGCTTGGGAGGACTGTTTCGATTTAACTGTAGAGATGAGGGTGAAGAACGTAATATTCCACTGGTTTAGCGGGCCAATAAAACTTGTTAAAAAAATAGTCGACCACAGCTTCTATGTTTCAGCTACTCCCGCTATAGAGTATAGTAAGGATCATAGAGCAGCCGTCCTAAACACTCCGTTGGACAACCTTCTAATTGAAACGGATTCTCCTGTCAAATACGGTGAATTAATATCCGAACCTAAAGATGTAATAATACCCTTGAGAGAAGTATCTAAGCTCAAAGAAGTGAAAATAGAAGAGGTAGCTGAAAAAACCACTCAAAACTTTTCTAGCATTTACAAGAATGCACTATCTTATTGTAATCCTGATCCTATTTTGTAGGCTTGCGTCATTACTTCCCGATTTTGCTTTACCTCGCCCTTTTCACCAGCAGAAACGAGAACCTTTCCAGACAATTCTGCTTCTAAATAGATTACGAATTTAAGCTATAGCGCTCTACTCTTAATAGAGAAGCTTCCGAATATCATTTAGGTGTGGATTATCTAAATAGCGTACCATATTTTTATTTTTTTGCTACAATAAGTTTGAACACATCTTTTAAAGCCAGATTTCTTTCCTCTAAAATTCGCAATCCAGAACTTTTAATATTGTTTACGGTATCTCGGTTTACGTTGAAACCGAAAAAGTATACAGTGAAGGGATTATGAATCTCCTCCATCATAGCAATTAACCGATATTTACTTTTTACATGTTCAAGCATCCTTATCTGCCCATCTTTTTTAATTAGTCGCTTTATCTCATTCAATGATGCGATTGGATCGGGAATAGAACATAGAACAAAACTGGTGACTATAACATCGAAGCTTTCTGACTTGAATCCTAGGTTCTCCCCATCCATTCTTAACAAATGGACACCATCCCTTTCCTGAGCCTTTTTTCTCGCTCTCTCCAGCATCTTAAAGCTAAAATCAACAGCGAAAACTTCGCATCCAGCAGGATAATATTTCAGATTCTTTCCCGTACCCACCCCGACTTCAAGAACTCTCCCGTTAATGCTATCTAAAAGTTCTCTACGAAACTTGGAGAAACCGAAATACTCTGGAATCGCCTCAAGAAAATCGTAGAAATATGAGAAACGATCATACCTAGACCTAATCTTCTCTGAAAGGCCTGAAGCAAACACTTTACTCATATTTTTACTCCAAATTGCGCGCACGCTTCGCAATAAATGTTATTCTAACTGAACTGCACGTCTTATAATCTGGATATTACAACTACTGTGCTCTTTATACCACTTTTCACATTTCTCAGCCTATACCTTACTTTCATATGTAAAACCACATTCTTCAAAAAATATATCTTATTATTCTCCATTTTCTCTCTTACCATTTATCTCACTTTTCAACCAAGATGTATGAGAGTGTGATTCTGTTGAAAAATCATGGATGAATCCTGCCACGTGTCTCCTTCAAGATACCAATGCCTGGGCTGCTGGCACCCTCTCGTTACACATTTTGCTATGGAAAAAATTCTTGAAGATATAGAGGCCAGTGATGACCCAGAAGCCGATATATCCAAGGACT
>CAYFVN010000140.1:0-2851 GCA_964346575.1 uncultured Candidatus Bathyarchaeia archaeon | reverse complement strand
GGTTTCGGGACCCTCTTCGTGTACACCGCGCTCTTCGGGATAGGGGGCTCCCTAATATCCATAGGTCTCCCCAAACTGATAGCGTCATGGTTCTTAGGGGAGGAGAGAGGAGTTGCCGTCGGGATTAATGCGAGCGGAGCTGCTTTCGGCACCGCCACTGGGTTAGCTCTAACAAATAGCATCGTTCTACCTATTGTAGGGAGCTGGAGGATGGTTTTTCTAAGCTACAGTCTCATAGGCTTCTTCATAGCCCTTCTTTGGGTATTCTTGGGGAGGAGTCACCCAAAGCAGGGAGAGCGAGTTGAAGAAGCCCCTAGGATGGGAGAGGGAGTGAGGGAGATCTTAAAGCTTAGATCCGTATGGACTGTCGTATTAATAGGGATAGCTGCTTTCCTAGTGGTCCACGGTCTTAGGAACTGGCTTCCTAGGATCCTAGAGGCTAAAGGGCATACCGCCGTAGAGGCTGGTATCATTGCATCCGTCCTTCCCATTTCCAGGATCCCGGGAAGCCTCGTTATCCCCAAGGCTTCCAGCTATTTAGGATCTAGAAAGAGGACTCTATCTCTAGCTCTCCTATTGTCAAGTGTCGCCATCATAGCCTTTAGTGTGGGTGAAGGCATACCCCTAATTGCTGAGACCCTCATCATAGGCTTCCTTATGGGAGGCATCGTACCACTCCTTCTACTTATCTTCATGGATATGCCCGAGATAGGGTCGAAGTACATGGGTGTTGCCGGGGGGCTCTTCTACTCTATAGCAGAGATCGGCGGCTTTTCGGGGCCTTTACTTATAGGATTCTTGAAGGATCTAACCGGAACTTTCTTTGCCGGGCTAATAGTCCTATCCATCTATACGGGGGCTATGATCATCCTTACGTTGACCCTTGAAGAATAATTCGCCAAACTATCGGTAAGGATAGATCGGTGTCAATAAATTCTTAGCACGAGCCTAATTAGGGGTTTCACTGACTTGATAGATTGTACGCTATATATATTAGTGAAAATGTTTAAATTGATTGTATGTGCGCGATATTGAGGTCTTTGAAATGATGAACGAATTTGAGGATGCGATAGTTAATCTTGATATCGACAAGGCTACGGCTGTCTGTAAAGATCTTCTGATGGGCCCATCGAAGGTGGAGACTGATGAGATCTTTAAGTCGATTGGAAGGGCGTTGGACGTCGTGGGGCGGCGGTACGAAGAAGGCGAGTACTTCCTGTCGGAGCTTATCATGGCCGGCGAAGTGGTGAAGGAAGTTTTGAAGATCGCACCGGTTGATGAGAGTAGTGTACGGAAGACGTTTGCCACGGTTGTATTGGCTACCGTTCGCGGAGACCTGCACGACATCGGAAAGAATATTCTCTCGATGCTCCTGCAGTCATCGGGCTTCAAGGTCTTTGATTTGGGTATCGACGTTCCAGCTGAAGATATTGTGAAAGCGGTGAATGAGCATCATCCATCGGTCGTAGGGTTGTCTGCCCTCCTATCAACGACGGTGCCGGAGTTCGGGAGGGTGGTTACCGAATTGGAGAGGACGGAACTTCGGGGGAAGGTTAAGGTGATAGTTGGTGGGGCGGCGGTTAACGAGGAGGTGGCTAAACAGTATCGTGTAGATGGCTGGGGAAGAACCGCGGTTGATGGGTTAAGGACCGTTAAACGGTGGGTTGGAGTAGGAGAAGCATAAGGTGAATCATCGGGAACGCTTCTTCACCACCCTGGATTTAGAGGAGCCGGACTACGTTCCTGTAACGGATCTCAAACTGGATCCTTCAATTGTTGAGGGTGTTTTAAGGCGAAAACAGGATGTCAGCCTCGCGGAGTTCGGAATCGACTCGTTTGGAATACACGGAAGAGAAAAAGCATGGGAATCAAACTTACAGTATAGGATCTCGATGGTCGAAGCTTGTAGAAAACTTGATTTTGATGCTGTAGTGGCTATTCACGATTTCTCCCTCTTCACAAAAGGATACACGCCAGAATTCGTTGACGGCGAGAAGTTTATCGATCCTTGGGGTAGGGTAATGCAGACAAATTTACAGACCAAAACCACCTACTTCGTAGGCGGAATCGTAGCTAACCCCGAGGATTTAAAGTACTATGAGCCGCCTGACCCCTTCCATCCAGATATCTTGGAGATGATGGAGAAGATTGTTAAGCCCATAAAGGGGGAAGACATCGTTGTCATAGCTCACTGCCATACCGGTTGGCATATGGCCTTTCAGGTTAGAGGTGGAATCGATAGGTTGGTAGTCGACTTTTACAGGAATCCAGGTTTCGCTCGAAAACTTATGGATAAGGTTTCAAAGGCAACGCAACTGTTTGCTGAGGCTATGATTGAAGCTGGCGCCGATGTGCTATGGGTGGGTGATGACTACGCGGATAGCCATGGACCCTTGATAAACCCGAAAATATTTAGAGAGTATGAAATCCCCTATCTGAAGAGCATCGTTGAAATAGGAAAAAGGCGTGGCGTCCCCGTATTGAAGCATTCGGACGGAAATCTCAACCCGATTCTCGACGATATAGTTAATGCGGGGATAAACGGCTTGCATCCGATCGAGCCCGGTGTCATGGACTTAGGTGAGGTCAAAGCTAGGTTTGGAGACAGAATCTGCCTTATTGGCAACGTCGACTGCAGGTATATTTTACCGTACGGCGGTGAGGAGGACGTGAGGAAAGATGTTAGAAGATGTATAGATGCGGCTGGAGAAGGCGGAGGGTTAATTCTAACCTCAAGTAATACGATTCACACAAACGTTAAGGTAGAGAACGTTTTCACGATGGTCGATGAAGCAAGAAAATATGGTAAATATCCCTTACGAGCGCTTTAATGATTACCTACGTGTACCTA
>CAYFVN010000139.1:0-6018 GCA_964346575.1 uncultured Candidatus Bathyarchaeia archaeon | reverse complement strand
TATCTCTTTACGTTCCTCTCTTTCAAGCTTTACAACATCCTCATCGAATACGTGGACATGATAACCTCGATGTCCAGTAAAGTTAACTCTTAATTTGTCATGTGAAAGGCCAAAGTCATCTCCAAGCAGCTCTACAAGTTTGATAGCCTCTCTCTTTGCGGCTGCCAAACAACTCTCACATATCCAACTCTCTTCCCGTATTTTGCCTTTACACTTAGGACACCTCTCAGGTGCTCCTCCTCTATCCGATTTACCACATTCCATACATGTCCATCTGTCGTGCTCTATTCTACAAGGTATGTTGAAGTGATCAGCATCAATATCGAAAACTAGATCGGCTCCGTTCCAGCCCTTCCAGTTCATGTTCTTCTCAGGTCTCTCATAGTAGGCTGCTGAATGATAAGCGTCGGAAGGCACCAATTCGGTTATGAAACGCTTTAACTCAACTGATTCTGCAAAGTTTTTATGGCGTATCATCGCGTTACCTCTGAAAAGGATGAAACCGAATTCCCTTCGTTCCAAGTCTCGGGGAGGAATGACCTCATCCAAATTACGTTTATAATACTCGGCAAACCACTTCTTCACAAAGTCTTCAACCTCGTATTTCAACATTCTCTCCCTGATTAATTGTTCTCGCCCTCCACTTGTAGTAGTTAAGAGGATGCCTGACCCTATCACATAGCTCATCCGGGTTATGACATAATCCATGGGTTTTAAGAGTGCCACATTTAGGGGGAGTATATCTTCTACCGGAACCTCTCAACCCGCTTATATGCTCTACTTGATAGTGCGTCATTTTAGGATCGAAATCAGCAGATCTCTTGAAAAGTTCTAGTACCTCTTCAAGGGAGTTTCCTAAACTGAGTAGGAATGATGTCAAGGTAAATCTCCCTACATGTGACAAATTTTTTCCAGAGATTAAGTTGCGGTATAGTGACTTTATACATGGAGGAAGAGCAGCAAATATCGTTTCCTTCGCTATTATTGAGGCAGGCTTAATGTTCAGTGTCTCGTCATAAAGTCGCTTCAGATCATCTAGGATTGTTTTAAGCTTTTTGGGGAGTAATGGTACATTCCTTTTAATCTTACACTCTATTCTTAGTCTAATCTCCTCTTGGAGGAGTCTAGCTATCTCCTCCTTCGTTAGTAGAACTAAGCCTCTCTTCAATCTCCGGTTTACGATGCGCCACTTAGCCTCTTTTATCCACACCGAATTTGAGAGGTATTTTGTGAAGTGGATTCCAAAACTGGGTGGATGTTCCTTTACATTCTCAATCTTCCATGAAAATTCTTCCGCAACATCTTTGATGATCGCTGCGCTATCATCTCTGAGGTATCGGTAGGCGCGTTTAGCTTCGGCAAGTGCGTACCTTCTGGCGAGACGCTCGTCTTTCAAGCAACTTACAAGGAATACGGCCGCTGGGAATGAGAGGAGTTCCACCTCATCTCTGAGAGCCCATCCCTGCACCTCAGCGTATAAAATCGCATGCTCGATACGCTCCTTAGCCCTTCCAATTAGAGACGTGAATTCAGGTGACGTTAATTCATCGACTTTGAAGTCTAGATCCTCCACTTTCCTAATGGCTGTTCCCATGAAGGGGTATCTAGCCAATTCACCTATGGAGGGCATAACTCTATTCAGCTTCTATTCTCGGAGCTAAGTAATAGAATAGGATTCCGGACTGTGGGAGGGGAAATTCAAGTCTTAGAGGCATGTTCGTGGAGAACTCTAAATTGAGAAGCTCTGAGACACTTACACCAGCCTTAATCATATCGGTTAAATAAGTAAGGTTGAAAGATGCTTTGGAGTTTTCCTCCGTAACCAACTCTATTATCGCGGGGCTATTCTTATCTATCTCGAATTTTGCTGCGCTTATCTCACCTTCAGCAACGATCGTAAACTTTTCGGGATTAGCCTCTAAGGATACGCTGTCGCTTATAGCATGGGCATCGTCTATAACCTCTTTGAAGGAATTTGAGGTCATCTTCACCTTCGATTTGAAGGTGATCTTCGGAGTAGGTGTTTCTTCCTCCATAATATCAAGAGTTGAAAATCTAAATTGTTTTTTTACTTCATTTCTAACAGTGAGCTCCATTTTTCTCGTCTCTCCAATGTAAGACAGCTCTACAATCTCGCCACTCTTCGCACTCTTTAAGAGTTTGACCAGTCCATCTAAGCTAAGCCTTATAGTAACTGATTCTGGACAGTCGTATTCTTGGAAGACTTCATTGGGGAGCTCTAAGTCCACCATGGCTACATGTGAAGGATCCATAGACCTGAGCTTTAATCCTTCAGGGCTTAAGTTAAAGTTGGCTTCCTCAACTAATATGGATATTGTAGACATCAGATTCCTGAACAGCTTTGCATCTGAAATTACAGCTTTGACCACTATGCCACGCCTCAATTAATTCAGACTAACTAATTATGATTTTTATAGACCGTAAATTAAAATTTTTCTGAGAACCTCGAATGTTGAGTTCAAGATATTTCACGCCACGTATAGGCGCATTTGACGCATCTAAAGAATTGGGTTGACGACTCGTCGGTCCCTCTAGTTTGGACCATCCAGTAAAAAGCCTCGTTATGTTCGCATTTTGGGCATTCCACCCTAGCCTTCGGTAAGGTCCTTATCTCTTGTGCCTTTTTTTCTATGATCACTACCTTCTCCTTTTCTCTCCTCACTTTTGAGATGATTTTATCAGCTTCTTTAGTCTCAAGTCCACATTTATGACATTTCAGTACAACTGAGTTCTCCTTCTCCGTCGCTATGAGAGTCATTCCGCATTTAGGACAGAACTTCATTTCGGCGACATCCGCATCAATCGCCTAGAAGGGAGGAGCTCTAAGATTTAACCTTTACTTTTCCCGACTCTAATAACTCTGTAGGGGTAAACTCAGTTTTTCCCATGTCCAGCCTTTTCCCGCTTCTTCATATATTATTAAACTTCCACAAAATCTTATCGATTATCCGAGCAAACCCCTCAGATGGGGTATCTCCAGCGTTTATGAGAAGTTCGACCATCTCCTTGAACCCCATGTAGCTTTTAATAACGGAGTATATTAAGAGCGCCTCAACCGCGTCTGCTATCCTCCCTCTAGGGGTTCTTTTTGGGATTATGCTTCTCATACCTGCTCTATTTGCTGCTTCTACTAGTATCTTATCGCTAACCTTTGCACCACTCGGTACACCGTAGATCGCCGTTAAAGCGACCGAGTAAATAAAGTTAACGTACGAGTCTCCAAGTTTAGCAAGATCTTTATCTAGAAGTATAGAGTTTAAATCATTTCTATCCAAGACGGCGTCTCAGACCTTCTCAGCCTTATTCCACGCCTCTTCAAACTTTGTTACGAAGTCTTCTAGTCTATCCTTGAGTCCGTCAAGCGCCTTTACCAGAGAGTCTCTAGGCTTTTTTCGATTAATTGTCCTCACGTATAATATGGTTGAATTTAATAGCGGATGGGGTACATCATAGCCTGCCACCTCAACGTTGGGATCTTTCAGTAGTTCCATTTGAAGTATCATGCAGAAGGTATGTCCCTCACCCTTAAGTTCAAGCTTCAACTCATTACTATTTTCTTTTAATATTACTGCCTCCATTAGAACCACCTATCTTAATTTTACCATAATCCTGCGAAACTTTTCTATGTTCCTTATTTCCGCATACGTGGCATACTAGGATTCTATCTTTAAGGTTCAATATTTCACCGCATTGAGAGCAGAAAGACTTAACGACACCAAATTCCTCATCCACGGTCGTCAATTGGGGGATCCTATTCTTCACATTAATGATTTTAGCTTTTACAAAATCTCCGCGTTTGTACAGCTCATTCATCAGCGATTTGTATCTGGAACTTGAGTTGGCTATATGGATTGCCGCGCTAAAGGGATTTGATATCACTCTACTTTCGATTATGTAGATCTCTACTATGGCGAGTCTATCCTGCACACTTACAATCAGTCCTATGATTTCATTTTCTTCCTTAGGGATTACTAGACTTGTAAACGGCTCCACCTTCACTGTCTTCTCTATAGGATTAACGAGCGCGTAACCTATATGTGCCGAGTACAGGGTGCCATCTTTCTCGTAAGTGCCTGGTCCTACGAGAAACTCTTCGATCACACCAAGCTTCTCACCTGGCATCGTAAATCTGCGACGATTGGAACTCTCTTTTTTCGGCATTGCTGATCATCCTGTAGAGATCCACATTGAACTCATATATCTTCTTCCTGTGATGTGGAAAGATTCGCGGAATCTTCATCTTCATTTCGAAGATATGTGTGACATTACCCCTATGTTCTTTAATCAGCCTTTTAATAAAGTATCTGTTCTTATAATCCGCCTTGTGGAGAGAATAAGCCACTCGGGAAACTTCTAAAGCTTTAACTATGAACGGTCTATCCGCTCCATACCTCCTAATCCCGAATGGTGGATTCTGAAGCACTGTATCAAATTTTCCCGATATGGCCTGTATTTCAGCAACTATAGGCTGTATCTTACCCCTGAGTTTAAACTCATCTATCTTACAACGTAACAGAGAAACAGGCTTCGGATCTATATCCGCGGCAACAACGCTACAGGCTCCTAGCAATGCCGCGCCTATCGACAGGCGGCCCGTACCGCAGCCCAGCTCCGCAATTTTTTTACATTTTACGTCGCCGAAAATCCTATCAACGATAAAAAGGATCTCGGCCGCAACTTGTGTAGGTATCGTATACTGCTCAAAGTATGGCTTAGGAATCGGATGGGCCGGTATATTTTCCAGCAGTATCTCCAACTCTTTCTTCCTCAAGGCTCTCCTCCAAAACATCCAAAATAGGAATGGCCTCATCGTAGTTGAGAATAGGCTTCTTGAACAGTCGTCGTCCATCTATAACGATCCTGGGACACGCAGTATTGATAAATGCGTCGAACTCTGTAAAACTATCAATGTTTTCAGGAGTAATCTCTCTGGCGCATATCATAACCGCTTCTCTATCCAAACGATTCAGTCTTCTACGAAGAGTCTCAGCATTTTCAAGTCCCATCTGCCCCGTCTTTAACCCTACTATAATGCCCACTATATTTGACTCTAAAAACTTTTTTTCAGCCCCCCTCTTGAGCCGGTTGAGCTTTTCTGCGTAATCCTTCACATCCCTTGACTTACCTGTGAATGGATCCGAAACTATAGTAGGTTTATCGGTCGCCAGTTGGACTCCTACGGCATGGAAGACTCCTCCAGAAATAACCAAGAAAGATTCCACCGAAGGAGCTATAGTTGAAGCCACTCTAAAGTCGCATCCAAGTATTTGACCATCATAAAGGACTCGGTCCGAGGCTTTACCTATATACGGGGTCTTTCCATGTTTTCTGAGAAAAGTCGCTGCGTCGGATAAGTTGTGAATATGTTGAACTGTAGTTGCAAGTCCAATGCGATTGTACCTCTTTAGAAATCTCAAAGCATCTTTCAAAGCATCCTTAACAGGCAACGTCGAACGAGCTTCAACAAATATCACTTTATCATGCATATTCCTGTAAAACGGAGCATGACCCACATGGATTATCATATCTCCTTTTAAATGTTCAAGCTCCTCGTAGGCTATATCGCAGGCCCCATAGCAGGGATCTATAGAAACTATGACTTCAACTCCTGAGATCTCAAGCGATTTAACAATACGCTGAGCGATAGGACGTAATCCATCTGGAATTTGCATTATCAATTTTTTAACTTTAACCTTGGAAAGTTTACGAATTAATGGCTCAAGATCTATATCAAATGTGCTGTCTATATTTTTCATGAGGTTTAACCTAGCTCATCCTTGAAATCTACGGTGTAAAACCCTGACCTATCAATGTTTAAAAAATCTTATTTGAAAGGATGGGACTTAACGCACGCTTTTAAGGATCCCACTTCAATAGTGGGTCTTCAGCTAAGCCCCTTCCCAGAGCTCTTTCCAGCATAAGACGTTGCTCTATGCTTCCAACCCATTTTCTGACTTGTACTACTGCGTCAGGGTTTACAGATATTGAGTCAATACC
>CAYFVN010000138.1:0-3837 GCA_964346575.1 uncultured Candidatus Bathyarchaeia archaeon | reverse complement strand
GCTTGCCTGCATCCAGTCGATGTCGGCCTCCCAGTAGTACTCCAAGAACTTCCTCGTCTCTTCATCCATCGTTACCTTAGATACGGTCGGCGTCGTCACGACCGTGGGTTTTACAGGAGTCGGTGCTCCAGGTGTCGGAGTAGGCGAAGGTGCTGGTTTTCGAGTCGCGTAATAGCCAGCTCCAGCCGCCGCTACAACAACGACACCCGCACCGGCGTATACGTATTTGCGTCTGCTAATTTTCTCTTCTTTAGACATATCCCATCAAATTCTCCTATTTGATCGATTGATTGATCGATCTCCTTATCAATAAAAATATTACCTATATAAATTTAATGAGCAGTTGTGGCCATTAAAACGTGCTAAATGTATAATTAATGTGATACATGTATAAAAGATAACAACGTTCTTAGACCCTTCTACAGCTCATCAAGGCGCGCGCTAATCCGTCCGATGGGGTAGATGTTTACGAGTTATGCAACATGTCATCCTTATTATTTAGGGGATGATGGGGATGATCACTTTGGATGGATGCATCTTGTCGTGATAAATGGTTTGGGTAGCCGATACCATCTCTGGGCTCTCCCAATCTTGAACACCCGTGTTGTGGTTACGGTCGAAGTTTGGAAAATCACTGCTAGAGATGTCCAAGCGGATGCTGTGGCCGACATGGAAGAGATTACTCGTCGGCTGCAGCTCAATTGTATACTCGTAAATCTCACCCGGCTTAATCAACTTTGCCGCATCAAGCGATTTTCGAAAACGGGTCCTTATTATTCCATAGCAAAGATTCTGGGCGAAGCCATCAGCGTGCACATCTATAAGTTTCGCCGTGAAATCTGTGTCTTGAGCCGAAGAAGAGGCCCAAAGCTTCACAACCCCATTCCCGGTGACTTCCATCTTTTTTGTCAAAGGTTCAGAAACAAACCTGAGTACATCCATACGATGATCTAAGAGACGCTGATCCATAGGTGCATCTTGAGCGTCCGGCATGTATAGGCTCATCACAGGATCCCTCGGATCGTAGATGTAGTTGTCCGGTGGCTCATTCTCTGGAGGATTTGGGCTCAATATCCCGTTCCTTTGTGGTGTATTTGCGTTTCCTTCACTATGAATGTAATAATCTGTGCAACAGGTTCGAGCTAGCGGCCATTCCCTCTCGGATCGCCAAGTATTCGCTCCCATCACGAAGATCTTTATTCGAGGTTCATTCATGATGCCATTGTCGATTCCTTTTAGCCAAAAATCGAACCATCTGATCATAAGTTCTCTATAATCGACTTCGGCTTCAGGGCCGAAGTCTACGTCTCCAATTTTTCGTCTCCATTTGTTGCCGTGACTCCAGGGACCGATGAGAAGTTTCTGGTTACGACTTGCTTGCTCAGTCCCTCCGTTTTTGACCATCCCAGTATAGTGGTCTATGGTTCCGTTGAGACGGTCGTACCAACCGGTATAATGGAAAACTGGAACCGATATTTCCCCATGCTTCTCGTGGAATCGCCAGTAGTCGACGTGATGGTTACGCAACCATTCGCGGAAGGGGGAAGCCAAGTCTCCTAAAATCTCGTCTGGGATATCCTTCAAGGGTAGGAACCATATCCATTTCCCCTTATTCATCTTCCATATCTTCCAGGATTCATCCTCGGTCCACGGCCCTATGCCTTTTACTCTGCGGCGGGTGTCGGGGGCTAAAGTGTTTATCAACCACTGGAGTGCGCGTTCAGTTCTGAATATCCCTCCCCTCTCCCAATCCGTCGATCGCGTTGCCTGTCCTCCTGCGAACATGGCAACTAAGTGGGGAGGGCGTGTGCGGGATAACTCCCACTGTGTCCACGAGTCATAGGAACATCCGAAGGTCCCTATCTTACCGTTACAGTATGGAAGAGACGCAACCCATTCGACCGTATCGTAACCGTCCAAAGCCTCGAAGCGGCCGCCCAAAAACATAGGATGAAATTCTCCATCGGACGCATAACGTCCGCGAACGTCTTGAATCACCAATATGTAGCCTCGTTCGGCTGCCCACTCGATAAGATTCACATTATGAATATCAGCATTCTTTTTGTTGTATGGAGTACGAGTTAGAAGTGCTGGGAATCTATCGGATGCATCGGGCCTATAGACGTCCGCATAGAGGGTAGTCCCGTCTCTCATGGTGGCTGGGACGTTTTCTTCAACTATGACGCGATAATTTGGTCGACTGCAGTTCACTTTTATATTCCTCGTGTCCTTAAAGTATAGGAAAGTATTCGTATAGAAGTCAATAAAAATTTTCCAGTCGCTTCGGGAATCCTCCAATATTTCACATAGGTATCCTTCGATTATTACATAAAATCATGGTTTATATCGTCATGTTTACCCAAATGACGTAAAAGGAATGTCTTAATCAGCTCGTTTTCTTTATCGTTCTTTCGTTTTGAATAGCTTCGATATTTAAAAAAATAATCTGGAAAGTTATCACTTCTATCTCAAAGGTCACAACCTAAATAATCATCAACATGGCACGCAAACTTTAATAAAAGAGAAAATTGGATAGGAATTAGGGAGTTTTATGAAGATAACGAAAGAGAAGTTAGCACAGATGTATGACCACTCAAACCTTCGTCCAGATGCTACAAAGGATGACCTTAGAAAACTTTGTGAAGATGCCAAGAAGTACGGCTTCGGCGCCGTTGCAGTCAACTCGGGAAATGCAAAGTATTGTAAACAACAGCTTAGCGACGCCGACGTAAAGGTTGTTGTAGGAGTGGGATATCCATTAGGAGCAGTCGCAACCGAAGTTAAGGTGTTCGAAACTAAAAAAGCCATCAGCGATGGGGCTGACGAGATAGACATGGTGATAAACATTGGAGCTCTAAAAGATGGCGATAAAGAATTTGTAAAAAGTGACATAGGAGCTGTGGTTGAAGCAGCAAACGGGTTGGTGACGAAAGCAATAATTTCTGTTCCGCTCTTAACGGATGAAGAGAAGAGAATAGCGTGCAAAATGGCGGCTGAAGCCGGAGCCAACTTTGTGAAGACTTGCTCAGGATATGAAAAATCGACGTACAAGCCTAGCGATCGCGATATACGTCTTATGAAGGAGGCAGCCGGCGATAGAGTACAGGTTAAGGCGTCCGCCAGTCCCGACCCAGAGAGGGCCTTCAGTAACTTGTATGAAAATCTGGCTGCTATCAAGGCCGGGGCAACGAGGTTGGGAGGTATGTTCGGAGTAAACATATTGAAGGAATACGAGTTTATAACAAGATTTAGGAACAAGGGGGAGCTGGAGTTTTAGACAAAACACGTAAAAGTTCGGTCACGACAGCTAAATTATGAAGTTATACTCGTTAAAATGCATGATATTAATGCATAACCTTCGGTTATTGCGTGCGATTGGGAGCATTCTCTGATATGGGATAGTCTTCTTCTTCATGGAGACTTGCTTCAACCGAACTTATCAGGAAAAAGTTAAATCTAACTTCATTACCAATTAGCGGAAATGAAGTTACTGGGAAAGATTCCCCTCAAATTTGATCAAGAGGAAGTCTTAAAGAGGCTTCGTATAGGTGAGAGAAGAGAAAAGAGCCTCGATATTAGAGAACTCATTAGAACCGCTGAAACACTCGTAAACCCAAAAGCAGTCTACACCGTTGCGTGCGTCACTAATCATGGAGAGGATACGGTCGATATCGACGGAGTAAGATTCAAAACCCGTGTCTTAGCCGAGAATCTTAAAGGAATTCATGGAGTCTTTCCCTACATCCTGACTATAGGGAAGCCATTGGAGAATGAAGCCTCTAAATACAAGAACGTACTACACCAATTTTATCTTGAAAATCTAGGCGATCTTGCACT
>CAYFVN010000137.1:0-15344 GCA_964346575.1 uncultured Candidatus Bathyarchaeia archaeon | reverse complement strand
GAGAAACATTGTGGCTAAGATACCGGTCGTAAAACCTGAACTTAGATAGATCCAGATATTAACTGGAAGAGCCCATGAGAGATGGAAAGCAATGGATCCTAACGACAAATAGGCGTAGTAAAGCCTCTTGAAGTCTGGATGAGGCTTGAAAACCTCATTAACCTCAACAGAACCTTCCAAATCTAATTACCCACCCGATATTTTAACTTAAATTATATATGAACTCACACATAAGTCGATCTGTTATTTGTAACTAACTGGTAACGCGTATACGTATGTCTTGATTACTCTTTAGAAATGGTCTCGAAGAGAAGTCATCAATAAAAAGAATATTGGAGGGGAAGTTAATTCGTACGAGCTACATATGTGATGCTGAAGCCAGTCCCGACGTTTGCAACACTATCGTTATGATCACCAATAACAAGAAAAAGGTCAACACCTTCGCGAATAGACGGGTAAGAGGTTTCCCGGCTAAACCGCTTCCTACTACTGCTCCTGCTATTCCGAGTTCTATCGTCTGACCGAAAAACCAACCAACAAGCAAAGTGACATCGACCGTCGAGATAGAAGAGAGTCCAAATACGAGGCCCCCCAAATCAACGCACCTAGTTTCAATCCGAAACTAGAACCTTCACGCCATCCGACGATCTTTAACCTTACCATCAACCATGTAAGCAAGACGGCTAAGAGCAGAATCGAAAGGTAACCAAGAGGTATCAATCTGAATGCTTTAGCGGGCGGCAGAAGGAATGGACTGGGCTTGAGGTAGAGTCTCGATAGCAGTCCGGCGTGTAAGAAAAAATCAAAGCTGAGCATTGAGAGCCAACTCGAAAAGGTAACCGCAGATAGACGTCGAAGTGAGTTGGTAGAGTCTTCTTGACGCATTAACGACGGATTCTCCATCTCCTGTAATTTCCAATCGATATTATATGAAATAGATATATTATAATCTCTTATACTTTCACTTTCAGAAGCTTCTCGACCAGCTTCTCCTTTCTCCCATATATCTACTACGATAAAGAGATTGGTTTGTAAACCGGTTTCTTTTACAAACTAAAGTAGTTTGGATCGAATATCAGGTAATAAAAGCAGCACTTGAAATGGTTTCTTGTTGCTACGCTGAGAGGTAATAATAAATACTCGCTTCCACCTTCACGATATAAGAAAACCAGTAAAACCATAATTCCTGCGAATATAAAGAACTAGGAAGGATCGTTTGATCGAACGAAAATAGGTGATTCAACGTGATGGCAGGTGTATTAATCCCTTTAGTTGCAATAGGTTTAGCGGAGCTTGGAGATAAAACCCAATTATCCATTCTCCTTTTATCCTCAAAAACGAACAAGCATCTGCAACTATTGCTTGGTGTTACACTTGCTTTTTTCATTGTAGACGGGATCGCGGTTTTGGTAGGATCATGGATTACCAATATCGTGTCGGTCAATTTTTTAAAAATGGTTTCAGGAATCATTTTCATAGCCTTTGGAGCAATAATGCTGAGAGATGTGTTGATGTCAAGTGATGATGAAATAAGAGGTGAAGACAGACTGTATTATAATAATACATTTCTTTCGGGGTTTGTATTGATTTTTTTGACGGAGTGGGGTGATAAGACCCAAATTGCTTCGGCAGCATTAGCGACTCAATATAATGCTGTGATGGTTTTAACAGGAACTATGGTAGCGTTAACGTTGTTGTCAATATTAGCGATATATTTAGGTAAAGTTTTATCAAGAAAAATTGATAGAAAGTTGATGGCTAAAATTGCTGGAACCGTATTCATCCTAATGGGCGTATCACTCTTATTCTTGTAAAACTATTGATCAGAATAAAGCACTAGTTCGTTATTTATCAACTTGCGAGATTAAATTTATCCGATGGAAGCTTAAATAGATGAAGACTTCAGAATCTTAAAGGGAATCGAATTGAAAATCCACAGGGATATCTTGAAATGTGAGTGCGGAAACGAGGATCAAACAAAGATTGTAACAGCCTCGAACGGTGAGGTGATATGTCTAAAATGTGGGGCTGTGCTGGGTCGAGTTGTTCAGGAATCTAAGGAACATCAAGAGCAAAACGATGGCCGGATTGGTGAAGCCGACAACTGTAGAAAGATACTAGAAGACTGCGTAAGTAAGAAGGAATAGGAATTTTAAATTACATGCAACAAGGCTTCGGGATACCTTCCAATCGAAGAATTATTCTTCAATAGCTCGTTGATTATTTGATCTAGTTTTAGGAGGCCACTAGACATAGAAACATCCAATGGACATGGCTTAATAATCACATTGATGTTATGATATGATTTCTCTTCGAATTCTTAATGGTTTCTTATATAATGCTCTGTATTCACATTTATCGCAGTCAAGTTTTGAGGTTTCTGCGTTGAACAGGAAGCACCAATCCCATTGCTTATCTTTAAGTTTTAGGACGCTCTTAAATCTACAGCTGTTCTCTTCTAAAGTCATGTCATCGTACATGATCGATTTCACCGCCCCATTATGAAAATTTTAAGCCCATCTAATATTCTTAGTTCTGAGAGGAGTCTCAAGAGGTATCTACGCCTTCTTTTTCATTTTGCGCATACCACGATGGTGGAGAATGTGGTAAGGATTACCCTTTTGGATTCAATTTCTTTTTAAATACTTTTAGATGTATTCCCTCAATACATTTTAAGGTGTCGTCTGCGTTGGTAGGCCTCCTAGACCCATTAGAGGTGAAGGGACTGATATTTAAGAATCGGATTGTGATGCCCCCCATGGGTACTCGTTTAGCCACCGCTGGAGGAGCTGTATCCGACCGTCTCATCGAGCATTATGTTCGACGTGCGAGGACGCTGGGCTTATTGATAGTAGAGCATAGTTATGTATCCATCGGCGGAAATGTCCATGAGAGGAATTTGGGGATATATGATGACCGCTTGGTTTCTGGATTGAAAAAACTTTCAGATAGTGTCCACGCGAACAATACTCCAGTTGTGATACAGATCAACCATGTCGGGAGTAGAGCCAACGTGGAGACCACTGGGGTGGAGCCTGTTGCCCCTTCAGCCAGCGAAAACGCTAGGGAACTTCAGGTTAAGGAGGTTGAAGCCTTGGCTGAAGCCTTCGCCTTTGCCGCTGCGAGAGCGGTCAAGGCCGGTTTTGACGGGGTTGAAATTCACGGCGCACACGGTTTTCTCATCAACCAGTTCTTCTCTCCCATGGCCAATAGACGCCGAGATAAGTATGGAAGCTCCCTGGAGAACAGGATGAGGTTTCCTCTCGAGGTTGTTGAAAGAGTCAAGGAGAAGATGGGAGGAAAACTTCTTATGTATCGTTTAGGGTCGGACGATCTTGACCCCGCTGGAACAAAGATAGAGGACTCCCAGAAATTCGCCGTGAAACTTGAGGGGGGTGGAGTAGATATAATCGATGTGTCTGGAGGTCTATGCGGCCACGAACCTGCTCAACTTCGGAATATTCAAGGTTACTTCATCCCTCAAGCCCAAAGGATCAAAAAGGTGGTGGATGTACCCGTCATAGGTGTCGGAGGAATAACAACACCCAAGTATGCAGATAAGTTGATACGTGATGAAATGGTTGATTTAGTTGCTGTGGGAAGGAAACTCATAAATGATCCAGATTGGGCGACAAAAGCCATAGAAACTCTAGAGAAAAAGGAATAGGATAGGTAAGTTTTAGCATCCCCCTAAGCTATGCAAAAAGGATTCGATCTCGTCCTTTGAGTTGTAGAAATGAGGGGAGATCCTCAGCCCTCCTGCTCGAACTGATACCACTATCCCCTCCACACGAAGTTTGTTCTCTAGGAATTCCGGATTTCTACATGAGAGCTTTATTATGCCAGACCGATGATTTGGCTCGACCGATGAGAGGACCGAGACGTTTTGGAGCCTTGAAACTCCCTGGATGATCTGATCTGTCAACTTTCGAATTCTAGCCTCCATTCGTTGAATTCCATATCTTTTGAGAAATCTAATCGCTTCCAGCATCCCCGAAAATCCGGGAAAATTCAGTTGTCCATGCTCGAAACGTCGAGCACTTTTAGCTGGCTCGAACTCTCGAAACGAAAAGTCATCCATAACCTCTGCGGATCGATATCCCACTACCGTAGGGTAAACCGTGTCTAAGAGAGCACTCCGGACGTACAGGAAGCCTGTGGCGATTGGTGAGAGAAGCCACTTATACCCACTACACGACAGGAAATCCACGTCGAGATTTCTCACGTCGACAGGCAATTGCCCAACAGACTGAACGGCGTCGGTGACCACATACGCCCCATTCTCATGCGCAATCTTACATAACTCATCAAGGTCTATCTTGAAGCCGTTAGAGAACTGGACATGGGAGACCGCGACGAGTCTGGTATCTTCGTCGATCAGGTTTCGAAAGTCATCGATTTCCAGCGACTCACCTCTTGCAGACACCGCCCGAAGTTCCATTTTATGCCTCTTACATAAGGCTTGCCAGACGAAAAGGTTCGAAGTGAACTCAAGATTCGATGTCACTATGTTTTGGCCCGGCTCATAATCTAACCCATTCCCGATGATTCCGAGTCCTTCCGACGTGTTTGGAACTAGGGCGATCTCTTCCGGCCTCGCGTTTATAAGCTCAGCAATCGACTTCCTCGCCTTTTCAGCGGTCTCCTCCCAAGAACTCCAGAATAACTCGCCGTACAACTTCTCCTCCGTGACTGATCTTACCGCTTCCATGACGGAAGTAGGAAGAGGGCCGACTGCTGCATGGTTGAGATAAACATATTTCCTCGTCACCGGTAGCTTTAGACGAGCATCCTTAACGCTCATCATCCTCGCAACACATCCTTACATTCCTCTGATCTTTACTAATACATCAATAACTTTATCTAACTATAACTTGGATGTATTTGGAAATTATTTTGTCTTCTATCATAACGCGCTATTAAGCTGTATTGGGGATTCACATGGGTCATGAACCTTTAAATCAGTACACCTAAACGCTTTGGGGAAGGCTTAAATAACTTATTATAACACCGTTATAAACAGGTGAACACCTTGACGATCGTGAACGACATAACAGGACTGATCGGTAACACCCCTATGGTTCGGATCAAGGGTACCTCGGGATCAAACGATTCAACCATATATGCAAAGCTTGAGTGGTACAATATAGGTGGCTCGGTCAAGGATAGGATGGCCCTATACCTCATAGAATATGCCGAAGCCGCGGGCAGGTTGACCAAAGATAAAACTATCCTAGAGGCCACTTCGGGAAATACCGGCATAGCGTTGGCCATGATAGCCGCGGCCAAGGGATATAGGATGGCGGTAGTGATGCCCGAATCCGTAAGCATTGAGAGAAGGGTTATAATTCAGAGTTATGGAGCGAAGCTGATATTATCGCCTGCAGAAAAAGGGACTGGGGGGGCGGTCGAACTTAAACAGAGGCTTCTCAAGGAGGAACCCGACGAGTACATCGATGTTGATCAATTCAAGGATCCAGCGAATATTCTAGCGCACTATGAGACCACAGGAAAAGAGATTTTAAACCAAACCAAGGGAAGGATCGACATGATTGTAGTAGGCATCGGAACCGCCGGAACAGGTGTAGGCATCTCCATGCGCGTTAAGAAGTATGATCCCGAAATAATTATTGTAGGAGTAATGCCGAAGCTGGGTGTAAGCATTCAAGGTCTCCGAAATCCAGAGGAGCCTTACCCAACACAGCTCTTCAGGAGAGAACATTTCGATGAAATAGCCGAGGTTACAAGAGATGAACTGCCCAAGACCTTTGAAGTGGCTAGGTATATTGCTAGAAGTGAAGGATTACTGATAGGCATGAGCTCCGGGGCAATCATGTATATAGCCCTAAAGAAGGCCAAAGAGCTCGGAAGAGGGAAGAAAATAGTGGCAGTCCTTCCAGACGATGGATCGAAATACTTCACCACCCCTCTCTACACAAATGAGATAGCTGATAAAATGAAAAACTCAATCGCTCTCTAATCCTGCGCGCGCTAACGGATACTCAGTATACTCTGAAAGGTTGAAATAAAGACTTCTTCCGGGGTCTAGAAGTCGGGAAAATGAATATATTCACTAAAGAATATCCACGTGCGTATGTATATGGTTGTGGTGTTGAGGTGTGGACATATATCTAATTCAGCATGCACAGGCGAAGTCTAGCGAAGAAGATCCTGACCGACCTCTCACAGAGGAGGGAGAGGCCAGTACTCGGAGAGTTGCAGGATATGCTGGGAAGTTAGATGTCAGAATAGATCGTATCTACCACAGCGGAAAGTTGCGGGCTAAGCAGACCTCGGAGATTCTCGCAGAACACGTTGAAACAGCAGGCAAAGTTGAGGCTAAAGGTGGTTTAAATCCAAGCGACGATCCTAGGCCTATGAGGGATTGGATAGAGGGGTTAGCCTCTGAGGGAGTCGGATCGCTTGCTATTGTAGGACATCTCCCCTTCCTTGACAAGTTGGCCTCACTGCTGGTGGCTGGAGTTGAGGATGCCAATGTAGTAGCATTCCAGAACTCTGGCATTGTAAAACTGGTTCCGAAGACGTCGGATAACCGTTATTCCATCGAATGGATACTCACAACGGACATTGTGTAACTCTCATCGACCTCTAAACCCAGAATAGTCTGAAGGGAGTGCGCTGGAAGATGCCTCCGCAACATCCTATGGATTAAATCCACAAAATTTTAAAAGCGTAAAAACCGATGCATTAGTAGGGAGATAAGAGCATGGTTTACTGTCCAAGATGCGGTACGAAGAACGAGGAAGATGCAAAGTACTGTACCAAATGTGGAGCAGCCATCTCTCCCATTAAGGATAAGGAGAAACGCGGAGACACGTGCTTTGGCAAACCGGAAAAACGCATGGAAGAAGAATGCTTCGGAATACCTTACGGCGGAGCGATCGCAGGTATAATATTCGGAACCTTCATCATTCTTCTCGGTTTTGCGATTGCTTTTGGACTGCATATTTGGCGCTGGATAGGGCCCTTAATAGTGATCGCTATAGGGGTACTTGTCATCGTAGTAGTCATATCAGGCTTTCGCCGAAGACGGTGAGGCTTCGTTTCCCATCCGAGAGAGGCTGCACGACTTCAAGCCGCAGGCTCTACATATCTTTCTATGCTCCCATCGAGAAAGGACCGTCCGAGTTACTATCCAGTAGACGATTAAGGTTAGAAGGTAGAGCTCTATTGTAAGGTTGCCCTTTACCACATCGATTCCGATGAGAAGGAGAAATGCTCCCAAAACGAACATAATATTCAGAAAGACGCGTGGCAGTCCACTCTTTAAACCGAACATATTGTGAAGCAGACCTGAGGTAACGCCTGTAAAACCCAGCCAGAAGACAGCCACACCTGCTCCCATAACATGAAGACCAGCGTAAAGATACGTGAAGATCCCGAGAAGAGAGATCACTGCGCCCACTGCCATTCCCACACACCCAGCGCAGTACGCTTTCCCGCCTAAATGAAAAATATGGGTGGAGAAGTTTCCACATGTCGGATGATGCCCCCTAAACATTACCGGTGTTTCTCCGGCACTGTCTTGTCTAGTCTTGTTGGAACCGGTGCTTCGTCTTCTCGCGAGGTGAGGAACCTGAGAACATCTCGACGGAGAGGCTCCGGCTATTATGCCTAGAAGGCAGATAGCCCCGAAAATTGAGCCGGTAAACTGTCTCCGGAATTGGAATTCTGACGTGGAAGTCGGAGAGTTGAAGGTAAAAGCTGCAAGAAGGCATAAACCGACGAGTGAAACGCCGATGAAACAGTGTGGAAGGAGGGCGTCGAAGGCTTTATACGGTTTTTTCAAAATAGATCCCTTAGAGCTTTTAGGATGCCTTGACTCGCTAAATATCTATAGGTTCTCCTCTTAAGTCTGTTGGGAGAGAAGAGCCCTTTCGTCCTTCTCTTCATAGATCCATAGAAACTTCGATAACATTCATACAGTTCCTCCTGAACCTCCTCTCTTGAAAGGTTCTCCGTAGGCATGATTGCGTGCACCATATCATAATTAGCCCAGTTAGTATCCTCTATCCATCCTTTTCTCTCAGCAACCTCATGGATCTCAGTTCCTGGAAAAGGCGTTAAAACCATGAAGATCGCGAGGTCGGGATCCGCCTCGTCTACGAACTTCCGTAGCCCTTCGATGGATTCGTGAGAGTCATTTCGTTCTCCAACGACGAAAGTTGCCTGAGAGAATATATCATTCCTCTTCAAGAGTTCCATGGCTTGCCGAGCGTGGGTGGGATCTATCCCCTTACGGAACATATCAAGGGTTTCTGGGTTGTAACTCTCTAGACCGGCCATTACCCAGAGGTTCCCGGCTCTCCGAATTTTAGGTAGGATACTCTCGTGGTTTATGATGTCGTCGCCTCTAGCTTACATGAACCACATTATCTCGTCTCCAATCCCTCGGCTTAGAATTTCGTCACATAATTTGCGTGTGCGCTTACCCAGACCGAAGTTGTCGTCGGTGAGCCACAGGAACCTGCTTCCAAATTCCCTGTAGCAATATTCGATCTCATCCGCGATCCGTTTAGGAGACTTGACCCTAAACCTTCCTCCCCAAAACCTCCATTGAGAGCAGAAAGTGCATCTGTGAAGACACCCTCTGGAACCCTCTACCAGAGCATACCCCGTCTTCGCACCAGCCATCATCGTAAAATGATACTTTTTCATGTGGTCCCTCACAAAGTGATAGCCTGGAATGGGCAGTTCATCCAGGTTATTGATCAACGGCCTGTTTGGAGTGTGAATAATCCTACCTTTATGCCTGAAGGAGATGCCTTTAACCTTCGAGGGAGGCATTCCACTCTCTAAGTTCTGGATGAGTTCAACCATTGTCTGCTCACCCTCTCCTCGAACTACGACGTCGATTTCACGATACGCTTCAAGGCTATCCTGAGCGGTCGCCGTGAAGTGTTGGCCACCCACAAGCGTTACTATATTCGAACCCACCTTCTTGGCTGTCTCAAGTGTTCGAAGCACGGTGTAGGTGTTACACGTAGCTAAAGCACTGGGGGCGACGATGTCAGGGTGTGATGATTCTATGCGCCTTTCCAGCCCCCTCCAATCGACCCCCTCAGACTGGCAGTCCAAAACTTCAATATCGACGCTTCAGTTTCGAGCTTCAAGATAAGCTGCTAACTCCAGCAATCCCAAAGGCGGAGGAAGATACTCTCCCATAACAAACCAGAAATCCTTAGGCGGCTCCACAAACAAGACCTTCAAATGGATACACACCACTTAAACCGACTTTCAGAAACAGATTTAAACCGATCTTAGATAATACATCTTACTACGGCCATTACTCGGTGTCGAATTTGAGCGGAAGACAGGGGCGGAAGGATCCTCTAGATCTCATAACTCTAGGCCTCTTCCTATTACTCGTCGGCGTAATCTTCATCATAACCCCGGATCTTCTGGATAAAGCTTACGATTTCTTCCGCGATATAGAACTCGTAGAGCTATACTCCGACATTTACCTGCCGGCCCCGAAATCCGATCATCCAGTCCTCTTCAAGGCACTATCACGATTCTGTTTCTATTTCGCCGTTCTCCAAATCCCCGTCTTAGCGGTTAGATTCATCTTGAAAGACCCCGCGGAGAAGAAGGCGGGGGGATTCTCCGGTTTACTCTTCTGGTTTGGAGCCGCATGGATAATAGATCTATCGATGGCTGAAGATACAGGCTGGTTCACCTTCTTAGGCTATCTGATAGCGTTAATCGGTATATGCATAGTAGCTAAGAATGCCCTAATACTCGGCTCTAAAGCCTTCCGGAAACCGTAATCCCGAGCCGGAGAAAGGTGGATATGCGCACTCCAACATATCCTCGTAAAGTTCAACCGACTTTTTCAAGTTGACTTGCAATCTGGACAGTTCGGATTCGATTTTACCTCTATCAAGTAGAAGATGGAGGACTCACCCTCATATATGAGGAGTTTATCTCTGAGCAGGCTTCCGATTCCTGTGAAGTATTTAACCACCTCTGTTGCTTGGATTGTCCCTATTACCCCCGCTACGGATCCTAAAACAGGAAATGTTCCAGGTTTAGGTGCTTCTGGAAAAATGCATCTCAGGCAAGGTGTCTCTCCTGGGAGTATAGTAGCGGCCTGTCCCGTCAATTCATAGACCCCTCCATGAAAAAAAGGTATCCTCCTCTCAAGTACAGCCTTGTTTAAGATGTATCTCGTCGTAAAGTTGTCCATTGCATCGATCACAGCGTCCACGCCTTCGACTAGGTCAAAAACGTTGATCTCCGTAATTACTTCGTCTACAGTCTCCACTTCAACTTCCGGGTTCATCTGGGTAAGCTTCTCATAGGCCGAGTCTATCTTCCTCCTACCAATATCCTTATCCCAGTGTAGAAGCTGACGATTTAAGTTGCTGAGTTCAACAACATCGTTGTCTACAATCTTCATCTTTCCAATGCCTGACGAAACTAGGTAAGAAGATACCGGGAAGCCTAAGCCTCCTGACCCAGCTACAAGAACTGAAGCCTTCTTGAGTTTTCTCTGTCCAGTTTCACCGAAACCTTGTATCCTAATCTGCCTATCATATCTCTCACGGTCATAGTCAGTTAATATATCAACCACGATGACCTTCCACCCCAGTCAACGCATAATTATCTGTCTTTCAGCGTATACTATAAACTTGTTTTATTATTATTCCGATTAGTAAGTAGTAGAGCGGCGTACTTACGTAAAAATTAATCTCGAGAAAATGGGATCTTTAAGTGTACTTAGATAATGCCAGACTAGGGATGAACAGGATATCCAACCACGAAAGACAATATCGTCCATATAAGGACGTATAATTAGCGCGTGCTAATACAGTTAACCTTAAATATGAGAAGTAAGGCGAGTAACCTTCTCTAATTGGAGAAGGGAACAAAACCTGAAATGGCCCAAACTGAAAATAAACAACGCCTCTAAGCCTTTTCCCTCATTCGAGGAATGGCTCAGAAAATACCACTCCGACTTATACCGCCAATACTATCAGGGGCAGCCTCCATCAATCTCACCGACCAAATCCCAACAGCAAAACTTTCTCCACAGGATCACCAACTTCAGACACCACTGAAAATAAAGGCTTTACTTTGCGTTGAGCGCCAAACTCCGTACTGAATCGAAGCTTTTTACTCTTCTAGGTACCCCCTATATGGGCTAACTTTTGGGGGTCAAGTCTTGATTTTCGAGTTTTTGGATGTGGATATAAAAATTATACTAGTTTAGGTAAATGAATGCCCTTATTTTAACTTTAAATCGCATCTATTCTTGTTAAATGCTTAAAGCAATAATTTTAAGATTTAGTTTTTAATATAAATGGATGAATATGTGTTTAATGTAATATCGACCTTTAATGGAAGAAGGGATTTAATTTGAGGATGAAGTTGCTCCCTCTCCTATTGGTGTTGGCCATCACAGTTTCAGCTTACTCATCCGTAGGGTTCAGCTCACCCGTCGTAGTTGAGGAAGTCGAGTTTCCCCACGTGGAGGCTTCGAAGTCCGTTACACCGTCGAAGGTAGAGAAGGATGCAAACGTACATTTTACCATAACCTTGAAGGGTGCGGGCGGTGAGTTACCGACCGCCGTTGATGTCATGCTCATCATCGACAGGTCTGGCAGTATGTATGGCGCCAAGATTAAGGATGCCAAAGCAGCTGCTAACGTATTTCTGGAATACATGGATGAGGATGATCGTGCAGGTCTAGTCACTTACAGCACCAAGATCTACTCGGTCAACTTGACTTACATGACGAGTGAGAACAAGGAGGACTTGAAGGATGAGATAGACGATATCAGGGCGCAGGGGGCCACCAATATATACGACGCAGTACTGAAGGCAAACCAGATCCTTGAGTCGTCGACTAGGAGCGGTGCACCACTCGTCGAGGTTCTACTCACCGACGGGAGGCATAACTTCCCTACGAAGCTGCCGGACTCAGAGTTTGAAGCTTTAGCCGAGGAGAGTAAGAATAAGGGTGTAACCATCTACACCATTGGATTGGGCGAAGACGTAAATCAGGATAGGTTAAAGCTCATAGCCGACATCACCGGTGGAAAGTACTACTTTGCAGCAACCTCCGCGGACCTTGAGGAGATCTACAGGGAGATCGCCACCAAACTCGCCTTCGCGGGCACCGACATAGTGGTCACCGAGACTTTGCCTACATATCTAACGTATAACCGGGATGCCTCCCATACACCTGAGGAGTCAAGTAGCCCTGAGGGTCTGACCCTTAAATGGGAGGCGGGAACCTTGAAGGTCGGCGAAGTTTGGGAGGTAACCTACACGGCTAGGGCTGATGAGGCTGTGGAGGTCGACGATAAGAAGATTCTATGCAAGGTAGAGTATATGACCGCGGAGTTCGCATCAGCCATAATAAACCTGCCGCCCGGATTCCTGTACCACAGCATAGCCATTACAAGCTTCTCGGTAGCGCCCACCGAGGTATTCGAGGGGGAACTCGTGAACCTCACGGTTAAAGTTGAGAACCAAGGCATAGTTTCAGACAGCTTCGAGTTGAGGACAGATGTCAATGGAACCGTAATCGACAGTAGGAATCTCGACCTAGACTCCGGTGAGGATGTATCACTCCTACTCAAATGGAACACAAGCGATGTAGATCCAGGAAGGTACATAGTGACGACCAAGGCTGATCCGGAAGACCAGATATGGGAGTCGAACAAGACGGATAACACCGTCACAGGAGAGGTTGAGGTCAAGACATCCGTAGGGGAGCTCTGGTGGCTCATAGTTATGCTATTTTTGATAGCCACGATCGCCCTAGCGGGGGTCGCCTACGGCTACAGGTACTATAGAGCCCGCCCAGCTGTAGTCAGCAGATGCCCGAGATGCGGCGGCGTCCTTGAATACTCTAGGATAACTAAGAGATGCTACTGCCCCAGATGTAGGCGATACTACGATACCAAGGTTCATAGGAAGACCCCGCCTCCGAGACCCGTAGGCAAGCACTCATCCCCCGCTAGAAGTTACTCCCCAAGTGTTCACGGTACGAACCCGCCTCCAAAACCAGTAGGCAAACCCTCGCCCCCGATGGGAAGACTCCCTCCACCCCCAGCCAGGCGGAGATAAAGCTAAGCTATAAACTGAAAAATCTCACTATAATAGCAAATAGTTATTGAGTATACAATAACAGGGTTATGCGATCGAGCGTGCGCCAGGTTTAACCTCCCTTATGGATGATTGATTTTTCAGAATAATCTCTTGCATTTCAAGCATAGTTTCTTATCGGTGACGCCGAGGGAATCCAATTCTCCTTTGCAAAAGATGCATTTTTTAGCGGAGGCTAGGGCAGGTTTTTTATGCACTACTTTAGGCTGCACAAGTTTTTTATGTACAACTTTAGTCTGCGCAGGTTGCATAGCAAAAAAATGCGACTCTAATACAAATATTTATTTTTGCTGTAAATATGTTGATAAAATACCTCTATTTTAAAGCTCTAGCGCGCGCTAACAATCGCTGTTTATCCCCAATTCAGGACGGGGTTATCTTGATGGCTTGGGTGGGACATTGTACTTCACACGCTAAGCATTGTATGCACTCTGACTCTCTAACTGGATCCGATTTCTTGTCTGAAGACGGGTGGCCGGGTGTATCCTCCATGTCGAAAACGTTAACCGGGCAGACTCCAACGCATACCTCGTCGCCGTTACATAAATCCTGGTCCACCGCAACGATAGTACCGTGAATACCAAGCTTCTCCGGTGGTTTCCACTCTCCCCATACGGGGTGACCGTTGTGATCCGCGACCTTCCCAAATTTATCCTTAAACTTGGGGTCTATGGGCAAAATTTACACCTCAACTAAATTTTAACGTTGTGAATAAGCAAGCCATTACCTCCCTCATCTTTAAAAAGTTTACCCTATCAAGGTGCGTCGTTGGGCTGTGTTCCCCTCCTACTTTGCAGCTTATCCTGCTTATAATGTGCGTGCAGAGAAAATCTATATATAAGCATATATAGATTAGAAGTCTGTAAGGATGTGATAATATGGGAGATGTAAAAGCGTCCAAGGAATTGCTGAACCTTCTAAACGAGGGAATAGCGAGGGAGTTACAGGTTTCGATCCAGTATATGTGGCAACACGTCCTATGGAGAGGGGTTAAAGGATTTGCTGTAAAAGATGAGTTGAGGAGTACAGCGATAACCGAGATGAAGCACGCTGAGCAGATAGCCGAGAGACTGGCTTATCTAGGTGGAACGCCTACGACGAAGCCGGAGCCGATATTCATCGGAGAGACTTTGAAGGAGATGCTAGAGCGGGATGTGAAGGATGAGGAGGGAGCGATCAAACTCTACAAGCAGACGATCGAGGTAGCTCGAGGGGAGGGGGACATAACTACGGCTAATATCTTCAAAGATATCCTAGAAGATGAAGAGGAGCATCACGACGTCTTCACAGGCCTACTTGAAGAAGCCTAGTAACGCTAAGAAAGATTGAAAAGAGGATCCCATGCCTTTCGTCAATTCAATCTATGAATTGACGTAGCCAATTCCCCAAATTCCCTAATTTTTCTCGAATTTAGAGATATTTCCCCTGCATGACTTGTTTTGTAAACGAGGAGATACCCAGATCCCGGAAATTCTTAACTTTTAACGTGTACGCCAAAAATTTAATAGATACCTTGGATATACGTCTTTAATGCTCGTCGATGAAGAAAACTGTGTTCTTTGAAGGGACGAGGATGAAATTCTAATTACTCGCGGAGACGAGTGTAACCTGAATCTCCACTCTGTTATTTCAGCCTTCGGCTTGCCTACCGTATCGCCTACGGTAAATGCATCTGAAAACTAGAGCGCGCTAGGTTAACTTCTCTTCAACCTTAATTTGTCCTTAGCTTCCCTTAGGCCTCTAAGAGGCCAAGTTTTCTCAGCACTTCTCTGAGCTCCATCCTCTCCTCTTCGGTGAGGTCTTCCATGGGGGGTCTTAAGGGGCCTCCTTTCAATCCTACGAGGTCCATGCAGGCCTTGCCCACGCTCATGTACATATAGTTGGTCCTCAGGATGGATGGTATTATTGAGGTCGTCTCACGTTTCTTCATGAATTTATCGGTGATGCTGAAAATGGGCATCACCCTCTCCAACGCTTCCTGAGCCCTTATAAAGTCTCCTTTCCTCGTTGCATCGTACACCTCATAGCTAAGAGAGGGCGCAAAGTTCCCTACGGACGTTACGAAACCCTTGTATCTCAAACCGTAGGCCGCCGCCCCCACAAAATGGACTTCACCGAGTCCGCCTAGCAGGACCATATCATCCGAATCTATCTGTGCAACCTTATAGAAGTATTCCGCGGCGTTCGGAGTATTATCCTTTAGG
>CAYFVN010000136.1:0-10508 GCA_964346575.1 uncultured Candidatus Bathyarchaeia archaeon | reverse complement strand
GGTGAAGCCTCCCACACTAATGATTCCAATGGTTAAACCTAAATCTATGCGTCACGCTTCATTGGTATATGGACCGGCGCAGGCAGCTATAGCTAAGGCCATTGTGGACAGCGTTAATGACGGAATACTACCTGAAGATGATGACCTCACAATCCTAGTTAATGTGTTTGTTCATCCTAACTCGTCTAGGAGAAAAAGGGTCTACATAAACAATTATAAGGCAACGAGACACGCGATACGAAAGGCGATGGAAGGAAGACCTACGTCTAAGGAACTGTCTGAAAATAAGTCGCGTGCAAGACACCCTCTAAGACACGACCTCTAATAATCGGATAAATAATAAATCCTAAAAAAGATGACAAGATGAGTCAGCAAATCTCAAATACGTTTTAACCAACGTAAGGACAAGGAGTTTCAGACCGTTAATCAGACGAAGCCTCCCGTGGCTGGAGGGGGGATAAAAGGCTTGGGGAGAAAGGATGGGTCACCTGTACGTGTATGTTGGAACAACTGTATAGCACTGGGGGCACACGCGCACTGCATAATTAAGTAATTTTTATAATGCAAATCGTTTAATAGAGAAATATATAGATAGAATTGCCAAGGGAATCTTAATTTATTCCTTTAAGATACTTATGAGAGGTATAGAGAGAAGAGTGTATTCATTGGAGAAAGGATTGATATCTATCCTGGATAAACCGAACGGGAAATTCACTATCGAGGAGATCCCTGTTCCAGAACCGGATAAAGGCACTTTTATAGTAAGACAGGTGATGTGTGGAGTTTGTGGTACGGACGTACATATTTACTGGGGATGGCTACCCAACGTAAAGTACCCTATAGTACTCGGTCACGAAATAATCGGAGAAATATATAAGGTGGGAGAAGGGGTTGAAACGGACTTCTCTGGCAGGCCCGTTGAGGAGGGAGATTTAATCTACTGCGTTCCGGGTCTACGCTGTGGGAAATGCTACTTTTGTGGAGTTAAATTCCAACCGAATCTATGCGTATACAGGAGGGGACTGGGGTTTCAACCTTTCCCAGATAACCCCCATAGCTTCCACGGAGGATACGCCCAGTATATCGCCATGGACCATCCGTGGCAGACATTCGTTAAAATTGATGCAAAACCTGAAGCAGCCGTCCTTCTCGAGCCTCTGACGATCGGCATCCACGTAACGGAAAGGGTGAGGAGCCATGTAGGAGACACCGTTGCGATTCAGGGAGTCGGCGCGGTAGGAATAGCGTGCCTTATAGCCGCCAAGGAGAACGGAGCTTTCAAGACCATCGCTATCGGCGCTCCCGAAGATAGATTAAAGTTCGCAGAGGAATGTGGTGCCGATGTAACTGTCAACATCGAGGAGATCCCCGACCCAAAGAAGAGGGTAGAATACGTCAGGGATGAGACCGAGGGAAGTTATGGAGCAGACTTAGTTATAGAGGCTACAGGTGTACCTGCGGCTATACCAGAGGGGATCGATATGCTCAGAAGGGGGGGTACGTATGCGGTAGCTGGCCACTTTACTGATTCCGGTGACACTACCATCAACCCTTTCGACCATATTAATAGAAAGCATATTACGATTATGGGTGTCTGGTCTGCTGACATCGCTTATTTTGTGAGAGGACGCCCCATCGTTGAGTCAGGTAAATATCCTCTAGAGAAAATGATCTCTCACAAGTTGGGACTCGATCGTTGCCTCGATGCGATGAAGGCTATGAGTTGGGGCGATAAAAGTTATAGACTTGACGGACAAGAAGTGAAAAAAATAGTCATCGAGGGAGGTCGACTGGAGAAATCCATTTAAAAAATTACTGGACGAAGATTTCAGTGTAACCAAGTTATTATTCCTAATTCATATAGCCCTCATTCCAATCTAATCCGAATTTAATAATTTTTAAAAAATTATCATGTAAGATCGTCGAAACGATCGTTTTCCGCCTCATCTCCATCAAACCTTCCCTCGTCAATTTTCATCCTTAAGACTCTTAAAATGTTCTCTCTAGCCATAATGGAGTGACCCTAAACCCCCCCGAAAAATCGATCAGAAAAGCTCTTATTACCCTTTATCATAGTATTATGCAAGTTTGAAACTCGTTGAGAATAGGGAAGTGATGATATGTCATACGTGTATATGGAGAAACCTGGGAAGATTACGGTGTACCAACCCCCACCTGAAGAGTGCGTTTACACCCCGCCTCCAAAAACAATCGTGGTACAAGAACCCCCAGTAGTTTATCTGCAACAGCAGCCTCCGATCGAGTATTTTGAACCATCTCCACCAGACGTCTACTACATCCCACCGCCGGAGGAGTACGCGTACAGACCCCCTCCAGTCCTCCATGTCTATCAGCCCCCTCCTGAGGAATACCTTGTAGAACAGCCTGAAGAGAGGTTCATCGTTCAACCGCCACCACAACGCGTATGCTACTGCTGTGGAACAACAATAGACATCGCGGACTTGTTCTGTCCGTACTGCGGAACCCTACATGAATAATTTCAGGAAAAGACATTCCAACAGTAGAAACGGTATCCCAATAGCGTAGGCTATACAGTTTACCTGAAACGATAAGTTAATCTAGTTCAACACTCAATATTAGACGGTGTTTGAAGATGGCGATAGTACCCATATATCCTAGACCAGCAAGGTATGCTCCACCCATATGGCCCACACCCTATCACGCACCATACCATCCAGTGCTCTATCGACCTCCAATGTATCCATCCTATATCCCCCACTATCACTATCCCTATCTAGTAATGCCCCGACTAACTCCATATGAGTACTTTACAGGTATAAATCCCTCCACGCACTATAGCTCAATCTCTAATCCTGGAAACTATTGGATCTGGCCCCAAGGGCGCTAAGAGGTTTAAAAACAATCAATCACTCCACTCCTCCTTAAAGACCTACTCGAGAGAATTTATCATCACCCTCAAGCTAAACTGTCTTTTAATTCTCTCCAACGCCATCTCGATCGATTGATATAACCAGTGTAAAAGCTTGGACTCTAATTGACGTAATCTCAAAGAGCACAAAATTAGACCGACAATTGTCAGATACAAACCTAACACGTATACTAAGACTACCCAGCAGAACTATACTTTTAAATGAAAACAGATTCAGATTGTTGCTGATTAAGATGAATGGAAAAAAAGTTTTGTGGATCGAACCCATGGTAGACGTCTGGGAGGAAGGGAAGAAGATACTTGAAGAAAATGATTGTGAAGTTGTTATTGGAAGGTTGCAAACAGAGGCGGATAAACCATATCATGAGGACGAAATAATCGAAATAGGCAGTGATATGGATGCAATATTACTAATCGCGAGAGAGAGGATAACTTCGAAAATTCTTAAAAGCCTTGAGAGGCTGAAGGTAATAGTAAAAGCGGGCATAGGTGTCGATAACGTAGATGTTGAATCGGCCACTGATCTCGGTGTATTAATCGTTAATACACCTGTACCGGCAGATTATATTGGAGTTGCAGAGGGAACGGTTGCGAGGATTATAGGTTTGGCAAAGAAGCTCCTAATCTGTGATAGAAACGTTAAGGAAGAAAAATGGTTGAGTGATTACGATGAGCTGAGAGGTGTTTACTTAATAGGAAAGACCCTTGGGATAATCGGTTTGGGAAGAATCGGCGCATACGTTGCAAAGTTAATGAAAACTTGGGGAGTCAGAGTGATCGCCTACGATCCATATGTAACGGAGGAGAGGGGGCAACTGCTTGATGTTGATTTAGTGGATTTGGACACCCTTTTAAGGGAGTCGGATTTCCTGACATTACATGTAATAGTTACCCCCGAAACAAAACATATGATCAACGAAGAGGCGTTAAGGAAGATTAAGAAAACTGCGTATATAATAAATACTGCGAGAGGTGCAGTGATCGATGAGAAAGCGTTATACAAAGCTTTAAAAGAGGGATCGATCGCCGGTGCCGGATTGGATGTATTTGAAAAAGAGCCACCCACAGATTCCCCTTTATTATCTCCGGAAATATCTGATAAGCTTCTGCTGTCTCCACACGTATCCGGATTAAGCCCTGAAATGGAGAGAGGATTAACATTACTTCAAGTTGACTGCTGCATAAGAGCGTTAAAAGGAGAGGTCCCAAAATCAACCGTTAATCCAGAGGCAATACAAAAGTGGAGGAGGAAATTTAACTAATAAATCCTTCAAAAGACATCTTAAGTCGGACTCCATGGATTTTGACAAGACTCAAAGAGCATAAGCTGGACTTCTTAAAGTCGAAGCATAGACTTGTTAGTAAAAAGATGTCATTCGCATAGACCATAGAGTTTTAGGCATAAAAACAATTCTAAATTTGAAGACCTTACACATTCCAGATACTATCCGAGTTGGTGTATAATGATCAAAACGGTTGAACCATTTTGGTTCAAAAAAGGAAGCTGAATGGAGTAAAATAGAAGATGGGATCACTACTTAACAAAAACCTAACCTCATTGACGAACGGCTTACGTAGCGGTGAATTACCACTAAGGAAATATCTCAATAAGCTTAAGTCTCATTTCAACGATCGAGAACAATTTATCTTGGCCTTCGTGCCTGAAGAAAGGCGCTTCGAACGGTTACGCGGGGACGCTCAAGCCCTACTAGAAAGCTATCCTAAGCCGGAGACACGTCCACCGCTTTTCGGCGTCCCCGTCGGCGTCAAGGATATTTTTCACGTCACAGGCTTTTTGACCCGTGCCGGCAGTAGACTCCCCCCAGATCGGTTGAAGGGTAATGAAGCAGAGTGTGTCAGCTCTCTAAGAAAAGCCGGTGTACTCATCCTGGGTAAGACGGCCACCACTGAATTTGCCTACTTCGCACCAGGCCCTACCAGGAATCCGCATCGTCTCGATCATACGCCGGGCGGTTCAAGCAGCGGTTCAGCGGCGGCCGTTGCATCGGGTTTATGTCCATTAGCGTTAGGTAGCCAGACCATCGGTTCGATCGTCCGCCCAGCCTCCTTCTGTGGAGTAGTCGGCTACAAGCCTAGTTACAACCGAATTTCAAGCGATGGAGTTATCCCCCTTTCACCATCACTTGATCACATAGGATTCTTCGTGTCTTACGTGGAAGGAGCAAACTTGGTAGCAAGCTTGCTCTGTCGAGATTGGCTGCCTGAGACACCTTACCACAAACCTGTCTTGGGTGTTCCCGAAGGTCCTTATCTTAAGCGCAGTTCCAAAGAATCGTTGAGGCATTTCGGCGAAACAAGCCAACGCCTGACCGGAGCTGGATTTGAAGTCAAATCGATAAAGGCAATGCCTGATTTCGAAGAGATATACGACCGCCATAACTTGATCGTTGCAGCCGAAGCCGCACATGTCCACGCCGAATGGTTCGCCAGATTCGATAAGTTATACCATCAGAAAACCGCCGAACTCATCAAGCGCGGCCAAACGATCTCAAAAGAATCCCTTACAGGTGCCTTACCTGGACGAGAGAAGCTGAGAACCGATTTGACACGTCTCATGGACGAGAACAGAGTCGATTTATGGATTTCCCCAGCAGCAATGGGCCCCGCTCCCAAGGGCCTTGAGAGCACCGGTGATCCAGTAATGAACCTCCCTTGGACCCATAGCGGCTTGCCCACTCTAAATTTACCGGCTGGCCTAAGCTCGAATGGTTTGCCGATGGGTCTACAAGTGACCGCCCGGTGGTACGCCGACGAGGCTCTACTTGCTTGGGCTGCTGAAATCGAAAGCGCACTAAAGAAAGAATAGTATTGAGGGTTCAAACTCATCCTTCTTTTATACGGAATTTTCACGACGACTTTCCCGATTTTTTATCATAAATGACTTGATTTCAGCTAGATGCACATTAAATGTGGAACCCGACGCGCGTGGAAGAAAGAATTAAAAATGTCACCGTTGAGTATCTAACCGAAGAATGATGAAATACTATTTTGAACAGTTAAATCCTCATTCATGTAGGACTTATGTTTTTGGTCTTGAAGGAAGTGAGGAAGTCACCATTGTCGATCCGGTTTTGGATCATTTAAACGATTATCTTGAACTTCTGAAGACGAGGAATTTGAAGTTGACCCATATTTTTGAAACACATACTCACGCTGACCATATTTCTGGAGCAGCATCACTTAGAGATCACACCGATGCAGAATTAATTATGCATTGGAAAGCACCTGCGAAATGTGTGACTGTCCGAATGAGAGAGGATGATACGTTCGATATGGGAGATATTCCGGTAAAAGTTATCGAAACGCCAGGCCATACTCCAGATTCGGTTACGTTAATCCTACCAGATCGAATTTTAACTGGTGATACCCTGTTTCTCGATGACGGAGGGGCTGGGCGCGACGATCTGCCAGGGGGTGATCCGGGTGCACATTGGGGAAGTTTACAGAAGTTATTAAGACTACCCGAGCATTTGATCGTCTACCCCGCTCACGAGTATCGAAATCGTCGTCCCTCCTCGTTACAACATCAGAAGACGTCTAATCCTCATTTAAAACCTCGGTCAAGAGAAGAGTTCATAAATTTCATAGATGATCTAAAACTCGGATCGGCAAATTGGATGAAGGATGTTCTTAATGCAAATTATGCTTGCGCGCGTGATCCAAAAGCCGCATGGATCCCTGCAGATGCACCTGCATGTGAAGTCAAGGGCACTCTTCATATAGGAGTTAATGAACAGGTAGTTTATACTATCGGTCCAAAAGAGCTCCGACAACGATTAAATACACCCGATAAACCTTTTTTGTTGGACGTTAGGGAACCATACGAGCTTGAAAGTGAACTGGGACATATAGAAGGGGTTAGAAATATTCCCATCACGAAATTAATTTCGGAGATCGAGGAATTATCCGGTGAAAAGGATCGGGAAATTATTTTAATCTGTCGATCTGGAGGACGAGCGACAACCGCAGCTCAAATTTTAAGGCAGATGGGATTTGAAAAACCGATCGTTCTCGAGGGAGGCATGATCGGCTGGCGCCGAGGCGATAAAACCGACCCCAGTTAACACCGATGCAATAACGATTCTGGATACAAGTTTCCCTGTCGTTAACCTTCCCATTTCTTCCGACAAGATATTCGACCTCAAGAATTTCTCCTAACGATTTAGTGTCCTATATTTTATATTTAAGCCTTGTCAGCCGATCGCTCTCGAATTTCCATTAAGAATAATGAGCCGAAATAGTTTAACACTAACCCCCTCTGAATCCTTTCAAAGATCGATTGAATCTTTATGAAGGTGTATGTTCGACAATAAGAAGGGGGATGCTGTGAAGTCGAGTGTGAAGGGGAGGAGCAGTGAAAGGATCGCGGAGGGAATCCTGAAGAAACTTGGATACGTGATCCTTGAAAAGAACAAGAAGATAACTTTGGATGAGGCAGATGCATTCGAGGTGGATTTCATCGCAAAGGATCCAAATGGAGTTGAGTACACGGTTGAGGTTAAAGGAGGAAAAGCTTCCGTGTCCGACATTCGACAAACATACGCTGATAGCAAGATCCTCGATTCTCAACCTCTAATCGTATGTAAAGGCCTTGCAGATGAGGCGGCGAAGGCCGTGGTGAGGGAGCTAGGAGTAAAGGTTTTGACCTTCAGCGAGCACTATATAATCTTGGAGCCCGAGGAGCTGGAGACGATAGTCAGATCCGCCGTAGGAAACGTCCTCGGCGAATATGGTTTCTACCCACTCCCTCCTTGGGATACGATCAGGAAGGCTGACCTGAGGATCATTAAAGGGGTAGCAAAGAGTTCAAGTATCGATGAGGCGTCCAAAACCCTGAACATCAAAGCTGAGTCCCTAGTTAAGAGACTCGGAGAGATGAGAGTGAAGAAGATACTTCCCAGACGATCGCAAGACTATTCTACCATGAGAAAGTTCTGCCAGCAGATAATTTACAGATATGACCTCATCGATAGGCTAGATAGAATAGAGAAGAAACTTAAGAGAATCTCCAATAAAAAGCACACCTAAACTACTGAGGAGGACATCCAGGCCTCATTGAATGATCGATTCAGACTAATTCCTTCATCATCTCTTAACCGAATGTTAGCGACAGCCAATCACCGACGTAATGAGCTAAAACTATAACCACTAGTGCAATTATCAAATGCTCAAAGATTATCTTCCAAAGTTTTCCCTTCTGTCCTTTGGCAATATTATAACTAAGAAGGCACAAGGCGAATAACCCCCAGATTACACATATAATAATCGCCGTCGAAAGTTTAAACGTCAAAATAGGTATGAGAAATATCAAGGCAAAAACGAACTTAGAGAAAAACGTAGAGACCGTAGACTCCCATATCTCTCTAGAAGAATGTCTAATTTCCGACTCTTCAGAGATATGGATGCCCAATGCATCTGAGAACGCATCCGCTATCGCTATTGTCAGTATTCCTCCAATAACTGCAAGTTTTGAATTTGTACCGGAATGTAGGCCTACAATTAGTCCAAGTGTCGTGATTATTCCAGAAGTCATGCCGAAACTAAATCCTATCTTCAATGAATGTTTAACCATAATAGTCCACATCTCTAATAATTTTTCAGGCAGCACACGCTGTAGCCACGCGTCACATCTATTTAATAAAGATATTTGTTCGCAGTCCACGAATATTCTTAGGATTTTGGGGGGCTCCTTTACCTAAATGAGTCAATGGAAAGTTTCCTATACCATGGCACCCTCGAGGGAAGGATATCTTCAGAGACGACCCTGACATCCTCCACTGTGTAAAATGCGTGAGGATTAAATCTTTTGATGTCATCAACAATTTCTTGAAGATCACGGCGGGGGATAACGGTGTAAATGATATTTACCCGACCGTGGGGACCTTGAGCATCGGAGGCCGTAAATCCATGATGTTGACTTTTTAGAAGTCCAATCAGTTCAGATGCATCTTTTCTTGTGATAATTCGAATAACCGCCATCCCTATAGATAACTTACTTTCTAACTGGATGCCGACAAAGGTTCCCATGGCAAAACCACCAGCGTAAGCGAAGTAATAGCCAACGTTGGTTAAATTTAGTATAATCTGCCTAATCGCGAGAAGCCAAATAAATATTTGGAAGAAACCAAATACTGGAGCCACATTTTTAAAACCTTTCGAAACTAGGATGATCCGAATTGTCCCCAGGCTAACGTCGATGATTCTTGCAGTAAAAATTAGAAGGGGTAGAATAAACCATGCGTAAATATCCGTACCAAAGATCGTCATAGTTTCAAGTTCATCTCCTATAGATCGCCCATTCCATAAAGTAATGATAGTTTATTAAATTAATCCTGTATATACCTATTGACCAGCTAGCTAACAACTGTTGATTAGGTTTTCTTCTTATTTTGCCATCCCCATTCCCTTCTTAGTATTTCACAAGAAGGCCATGACGAATTGGATGAAAAAAGGTGAAACATCAGCTCTTCGCCTATTCGAAGTTTTTTCACCTTCGTCATCGAGATGATTGAGTTCTACAATGCTTGGCCCTTGAATTTAGCCTATATTAAATGAAAGGGGGGCTGCTATACAATAGCTACGCTGAGGATTGTTTTTAAAGCTGGCATGATAACGTAACTTTATTCTTCTTTAAAACTTCTATCGTCTTATCTATATCCTCTTCTTTTATAAATAAATGATCAGTAGTATAAGCGGAAATAACAAATATGGGTATCTCCTCATTCGCTAAAAGAGTGGAAATGTACGAAGTGAAGCCACTTAAATCAAAAGGAAGTTTAATGTTAAAAGTGAGGAGTTTGAAAAACTTCTCCTCTGAAATAGACTTTAACTCAATTCCTTCTTGAGCTATAACTGTAACCTCATTTTTATCTTTCACTATTGAGAATATTTTATCTGAAAATTTTGGAGCTTCCTTCAATTTCGCTACTACATATCTATTTCTATCCACAATGAATTTCACCTTCACCTTCTCTCTAAATTCATGAAACTTCATATTCGAAAGCCCCTCTTGTTGCCAATAATATTTTCATTGCAAAATTTATTCGTAATACCTTTAATGATCTGATTTAGCGTAAAAAGTATTGCGAGCGCGTGACCTAATTAGGTAAACCTAATAAATAACCAAATATAAAGCTATTTATGGAGAAGATTCAAATGGAGGAAAAGCCCGTTACAGAGAGTATCGAAAATTATCTGGAGGCCTTATGGATATCGGATGAGAGAGGGCGAGACCTAGCCCAGATAAAGTGGATCGCAGAGAGTCTCAAGATAGCTCCTCCAAGCGTCGTAGAGATGCTTCGGAAACTGGAGAAAGAGAACTACGTTGTCTATATGCTTAGAAAGGGTGCGAAACTTACCGATAAGGGGAGGAGGATTGCCAGAGGAATCGTTCGAAATCACCGACTCATAGAAGTGATGATGAAGAAAGTACTTCATATAGCAGTAGATCATGAGAGCGTCTGTGGGATCGAACATCATATGGACGAGAACTTCACCGAGGCATTGTGTACTCTACTAAAACATCCAAGGAGATGCCCGCATGGAGACCAAATACCTAAAGGCGAATGTTGTCCAA